>CAYGTG010000006.1:0-24723 GCA_964352485.1 uncultured Nannocystaceae bacterium
GTGGATATCTGGACGGGTACGTTCCGCGCTTCGATGGCGTGAGCGTGGTCTGGGATGCGTACGTGATGCGAGGCTCCTGTGGCCACCGCGTGGGAACGTTCGGCAGGCTGCCCGCCGACCCTCACACCACGCAGCTCGGTCCGACCGGGCTGGTCGATCTGACCGTCGCCGAGCCCTCGGTCGACAAGGATGGGCGGCGTCGCAAGACGCCGGTCACGTATCGCTTCGACGGCGCGCGCTACGTGCCTTCGCAACCCTCGCCGTTGTGAAGCTCTGATCATCCGCGTTGGCGGACACCAACAGGGTTTCGTCGGGTCGCTCGATGACGGCGAGCGCGATCGGTCCAGCGCCGACGGGGTAGTGTTGGGCGGGTGCGAAGCGCCCCGCACCGATGCCTGGGCGGACCTCGATGCGTTCCTTGTCCGGACGGAGCAGGACGATGTCGAGGTGACCGTTGTGGTCGACGTCTCGAAGCATGCCCCCGCTCACCGTGCCGCCGGCGAGCTTGTCTGGGCTGTCGAGCCATCCGAACCCACTGCCGTACAAGATCCAGGCGCCATCGGGGCCGGTGGCGAGGATGTCGGGGAGCCCGTCCTCGTCAAGGTCGGCGGCGTCGAGCTGATGTGGGGACTGCACCTGAGCCCGCCACTCGTCGACGAGCCCGCCATGCGAGGCGTTCCGGAAGATTCGGAGATGATCCGGAATGGGGGCTTGGAGGGCGCCGGTGCTGAGACCGGTGACCACGTCGACGTGTCCCTCCCTATCGATGTCGACCAGGAGAAGACTTGGCGCTGCGCGTCCCTTGGGATCGAGCGGGACCAGTTCCGCCGGGGCGAACCCACCGGGACGTCCGTGCAGGAGGTGCAGCAGGGGCCGCTGTCCCTGCGATGCGACGACGAGATCGATGTGGCCGTCGCGGTCGAGGTCGGCACTGGCCACTTGAAGAGGAGCCGGCTCGAGTCGGGCCACAGTGACCGGCTCTTTGTCGCCACCGAGGAGGACGATGCGGCCACTTTGCCCGTGGGCGACGGCCCAGCGTTGCGGCCCGAGCACCGCGAGATCGTCCGCGGGTTCGCTGAGCTTTACGTACGTCGAACGCCAGCCCTTTTCGACGTGGACCTCGTGGACACCGATCGCGTCCCATCCTTCATAGAGACTCAGGACGTCTCCCCCGCCCCCCGCGGCCGCGTGCATCCACCGCGGCGGCGCATCGGCCGGGTGGGTGGTGGTCTGTAAGGAACGGTGGCCACATGCCCCCAATACGAGCAAGGCCAGGGTCAAGGAGCGCGCGGATCTCGGCCTGGGTGTCATGTATCTCGCGCTGAGCAATATACACGGGGCCTTTGGTCGATGATGCGGCCGCTGCGGTAGAGACAAATCCCCTTTTTCGGTAGCCTCTGGGCGAGTGCGCTGCCACGCGTACATGGTTCCGGCCGAAGCTTATCGTGAACTCGAGGCGCAAATCCTCGAGCAGTTGCGTAGTGGCGACCGCGATCAATTGCGTCACCTCGTTGGTGAGCACGATCTGCAGGTCGAATTGCTCAGCGGCGAGTGGCGGACTTTGATGTCCGACTTCGAGGACCACTACCAGGTCATCGACGACGAATCTCGGACTGCGCGCATGGTCGTGAGCCCCGACGAGCTCGAGGACTTCGTCGAGGGTCTGCGGGATCCGGCGCGCCAGGCTCGCTGGGCGCCCATCTCGTTCGGCATCGCCGAACTCACCGACGCCCTGCCGGCCGGCACCGATCTCGTCGGCGTCTTGTTCCTCGAGGAGGATGACGACTGGCTGTGGAACGAGCCCGTCTATGAGCTCATCGCGATCCGCCCCGAGGTGTTCGCGTTGCTCGAAGGGCAGCTCCGCCATCAGCTCGCCACCGGGGACTACCGAGCCATGGCCCGCCTTGCGTCCGATCACAGCGAAGGCTCGGTCGAGTTCTCGCCCGAGCAGTGGCGAGTGCTGACGCGACACGCCGAAGAGCGAGTTCCCGAGCTGCTGACGGTCGTTGAGGATCGGCTGTCGTCTCCGGTCGACTACACGCAGATTCGCGAAGCGCTCTCGCTCGTGGCAGACCCTCGGTATCAGCCCAGCCTCGATGCATGGCTTCGGGTCCACGCGGCTTCGGCTCAGTACGCGCTCTACTTCCGTGACGCATCGCTCGAGCGTCGCGAGCTGGAGGGCTCAGGCTTGTTTCCGCTCGATAGTCGAGCGACCCAGAAGATGCGCCGCGTGCCGGGTCCCGGCGAGCCGCCTCCCTCTGCCCGTGTCGGCGGCGGTGTTGACGACGCTGATGGTGTGGTTCATCCCATCGACGCTGGGAACACGGTCCCGCTCTCGGTGGGGCAGCACGCCCAGGCCAAGAAGACCCCGCAGGGCGACGACTGACGGCGGGTTTCTTCGCCGCGCCTGCCGCTGCGGGTAGCGTGCGCGGCAGATGCCCGCATGGGAAGGTGCCGTCGGACTTGGCCTGGGCTTGTTGCTCCTCGGGCTATGGCTCGGAATCCGCTTCGTGCGTTGGCGTACGCGGCGGCGCGGGCGTCGGGTGGCGCGGCGAGGCCTACGGGGAGAGGTCGACGGTGTTCGGGTGCTGCAAGACGCCGGCTACGTCGTCGTCGACACCCAGGTCCGCGCCCTCGCCCTGGTAGAGGTGGACGGTGACGACGAAGCCTACGAGCTCCGCATTGATGCGATTGTGGCTCGTGACGGCCGCCGATTCGTCGCTGAGTTCAAGACCGGCAATGCGGCAACCATCGGGTCGGCACCGACGCGCCGGCAACTGCTCGAGTACGCGCTCGCGTTCCCGGACCACGGTCTGCTGCTCGTCGACGCCAGCGGCGGCACGTTGCAAGAGGTCGGTTTCCCCCGCCTGCACGCGCTGAGCGAGTGAGTCGCGTCGGGTTGCGCTCGGCGCCGGGGGACGACAAAGTCGCGGTTCGCCCTCATGTCCGAGTCTCCGCCGTCCCGTTGGTCGCTGCTTGTGGCGCTTTCCAAGAAGGTGTTCGTCGTCTTGGGCGCGCTAGTGTTCTTTGGCGGAGTCGCCGTCGCGGTTTTGGTCTCGATGACCTGCTTGTTGGCCGAATCCGTGCCGGGCACGACGGTCATCGAGGTTCGGCTCGACCGGCCGCTTGCCGAGGTCGACGCGTCCAACCCGCTCTCGGAGATTCTGGGGGGCGGCTCTCCCACGCTTCGGGCCACCATCGATGGCCTTGATCGGGCTCGCGAAGATGAACGTGTCTCCGGAATGATCGCCTATATCGACGGCGGGGTCGGGGGCATGGCGCAGGCTCAGGAGCTGCGTGATGCGATCTTGAGGTTCCGCGCGTCGGGGAAGTTCGCCTACGCGTTCTCCGAGACGTTCGGCGAGATGGGGCCGGGGACGCAGGGTTACTACGTCGCGGCGGCGTTCGATGAGGTGTGGATGCAGCCCACCGGCCAGGTGGGTCTCGTCGGCCTGATGTCCTCCTCGAGCTTCTACAAAGGAACGTTCGAGCTGCTCGACGTGGAGGTCCTCGGAGATCGTCGGCGCGAGTACAAGAACGCGTTCAACTCCTATACGGAGCGCCGCTACACACCGGCGCATGAAGAGGCGATTCGAACGCTTCTCGAGGACTTTGTTGGGCAGATGCAAGACGGCATCGGGGAAGGACGAGGCGTCGCGCCTGAGGTTGTGGCCGACTGGATCGATGGCGGCCCCTACCTCGGCGCGGCCGCGACCGAGCTGGGGATCGTGGACCACCTCGGCTACAAGGACGAAGTGGTCGCGGCGGCCAAGGAGAAGGCTGGCGAGAAGGCAGAGCTGCTGTTTCTCGAGGCCTACGTCCGTCGCATCGACCCCGCGCCGACGAGTGGGAAGAAGATCGCGCTTATCTACGGTGTCGGCGCAGTGATGCGAGGTTCGAGCGGGAGCGATGCGCTCACAGGCTCTCAGTCCATGGGCAGCGAGACGGTCTCTCGGGCCCTGGCTGCGGCGGCGGGCGATGACGACGTCGTGGCGATCGTGCTGAGGGTCGACAGCCCCGGAGGATCCGCGGTCGCCTCCGACACCATCTGGCGCGAAGCTGTGCGAGCGCGCGAATCGGGCAAGCCTGTGATCGTCAGCATGGGAAACGTCGCAGCATCCGGCGGCTACTACGTGGCTGCCGGAGCGACGAAGATCGTGGCGCAGCCGGGGACCATCACCGGGTCGATCGGCGTGTTCGCTGGGAAGCCGAACCTGCGGAAGCTCTGGAACAAGGCCGGGGTCACCTTCGACACCGTGAGCACGTCCGACAACGCCTTGGCCTACTCGACTGTTCACGGGTATGACGAGCGCGGCTGGGAATCACTCCAGGCCTCGCTCGACCAGATCTATGTAGATTTCAAAGATCGCGTCGCCCAAGGACGTGGGATGTCCCACGAGGAGGTCGAAGCTGTTGCAAAGGGCCGCGTGTGGTCAGGGGTGCGGGCGAAGGCGGCCGGACTGGTGGATGTGCTTGGGGGACTCGACACCGCGGTGGAAATTGCGCGCCAGGAGGCCGGCGTCTCGAGCGATGAAACGTTGGCCTTGATCGAATTCCCCCCCTCCGAAGGTTGGGTTTCGAAGCTCTTGGGGGGAAATGACCGGGAAAACAGCGAAGCTGTGCAAAGTCGTTCACAGCGGTTTCGGCTCGAGCAAGTCCGGGCGGGCTTCCGCGTTCTCGACGAGCTGGGCCTCGAACCTAGGCACAACGGCTCGCTTCAGATGCCTCGGCTTGAGGTCCGTGATGGTGGCAGATAAACGCACTTTCGTTGACAGCGGTTTTTCCGTCTCGGCATACTGCCGCGGCTGGCTTCACACGATCTGTGGAAGCCGACCTCCAACACGAACGAACACTCATGCGTAGCTACATCACCGCTGGACTCATCGCTCTCATGGCCGCCTCCTCCGTAGCTTGCAGCTACGGGAGCATGGCCTCCCACAACGGCAAGCTCTACGTTGCCCGCAACGACGGCTTCCTCTTTGGCGCGCTCCGCAAAATGTACGAGTGCAACCCCGACGGCTCGGGCAACATGACCTGCACCGAGCTCTCCGGCAAGCCATAGGCTTTCGGCTGCTTTTTCGAAAAGGACTCCGCGCCCAAGGGCACGGGGTCCTTTTTCTTTGGGTGCGCGAGACCGCTCAGTTCGGCGGAGTCGTCGCCTCGGCCGCCGGGGCCGGCGCCGCGGGAGGTTCCGCCGGAGCCGGTGCTGGCACCGCAGCGGGGACGGCATCCGAACTCGCCGGGGCAGCATCGACCGCAGCCGGAGTCGCTTCGTCCGTCGCGTCCTCGGACGTTGCCGCCTCCTCATCCCCTGCGGTCTCGGCTCCGGCCGGATCCCAGTTGTAGATGGCGTCGTCGGTTCCGTACATCCGCTTGTACGTGCAGCACCGTCCGCCCATGCACTTGTCGGGTTGGTAGGGGCTGCAGCTCACCGCGCCCCGCATCCAGATCTTCTCGTCCGCTTTGCACTTCCCGGTCGCACGACAACCGGCACCCGACTGGAGGTCTTTGGAGACCACCGTGCAACACGCCTCGCTGATGACGCCGGTGGGCTCCTCGGGCGCGAACTTTGCTTTGCAGCTCGCGGCAAGGCCAAGAGCCAAGGCGGTTGCAGCCAGCGTCCGAATCAACACGGTCGGGTTCAGCACGGACGCATGCTCGGCCACTGGGCGGGCCATTTCAAGACCTCATCCATCCGGGTGCGCAGCCGGGTCTTTGTCTGCCGCGTTCTCCCGCCGGACGTTTCTCACCGTGCCCGTCTCCTCGCCGGCCTTCTTGCGCTTGCGACCCTTGGCGGAACCTTTACGGGGGCCATCGCGGCGCTGGTCGCTGAGCCTCCAGGGGGCGGGAGCGCGTGAGATCGACAGCAGCAGTCCGACGGCCCCCAGCGATGTGAGCAGCGAAGAACCACCGTAGCTGAGGAACGGCAGGGTGATGCCCTTGGCCGGGATGACTTCCAACACGACGGCAATGTTCACGATCGCTTGGAGACCGAACAGGGATGACAGTCCAACCGCAAGGTACAGACCGAAGCGGTCTCGGGCGCGACGGGCAATCACGACCCCTCGCCACACCAGGAGCAGCATCAACCCCATGGCCAGCAGGATGCCCGCGAAGCCAAGCTCCTCGCCGACGGTCGCGAGAATGAAGTCGGTGTGGTTCTCAGGAAGGAAGCCGAGCTTCTGCTTCCCGTTGCCGAGCCCCAGGCCGAACCATCCACCAGAGCCGATGCTGATCAGGGCCTGCTGGACCTGGTAGCCGTCCCCGGAGAGGAACTCTTCGAGGCGGCCGCGACGGTAGTCGACGCCGAGGATCTGTTGCCACGCGATCGGAGCGGCGAGCATCACCGCGGCCACGACGTAGCTCAACCGAGTCCCTGCGACGAACAGCATGATGAGCGTCAGTGAACCCAACAAGATCGTCGTGCCGAGGTCCTTCTCCATGAGGACCAGGAGCATCGTGAGGCCAGAGATCGCCATCACGGGAAGGAAGCCCTGCGTGAAGGCTCGGACACGCTCGCCCTTTCGAGCCAGCGTCGCGGCGAGGAACACCGCGAGTGCGACTTTCGCGAGCTCGGAGGGCTGCAGGCTGAACGAGCCCACGCGAATCCAGCGGCGGGCGCCGTTGATCTCGGTTCCGAACACCAGGACCATCAGCAGCATCGCGATCGCGCCGAGCATCAGCTGCGGAGCGAAGCGACGCAGAAGCCGGTAGTCCATTCGGCTCATCGTCACCATCAGCACAAAGCCTGCGACGGCGAACATCGCCTGGCGGGTGAGGAAGTGCTCCCAGCCGCTGTAGATGCTGTGCCCGAGCCAGGCGCCAGCGCTGTAGACCATCACCAGGCCCAGCCCGGTCAGAGCGATGGCCGCGAAGAACAGCCATGGATCCATGGGCCGACTGCCGAACGTGCGCCGAGAAGGCGGGGCAGGCGGGCTGGAGGATGGCTCGTCGACCTCGAGCGCTTCGGCAGCATCGGACACGAAGTCGACGGGAGCACGAAACGGGTCCCGGCACCTAAAAACCGGCGGCTAGCCGAGGTCATCTCGGACCGACTGGGACGCAGCGGGGCCGAGCGAGGTGAGAATCTCCTCGATCTGCTTCCTCTCGTCGGGCCCAATCTTGGCGCCGATCTTGAGTCCGAGAAATCCCCCCGAGCTGGCGGCCACCTGGATGCAGAGGTCGACGATTGTGGCCGTGCGATCGGTGATGCCTCCGGTGACCTCCCGCAGGACCGAGAGGGACTCCCGCATGAACGCGTCGGAGGGCTTCTCCTCGAGCAACGACTCCATGGTCTGGAACGCGTCGCTGCCCGGCTCGATACCCCGGCCGCGAAGGACCTCGAGAATCGCGCGTCGTTCGCCTCGCTGTACCTTGCCGTCGGCCCAGGCGACGTGGACCAAGGGGAGAAGGTCGAACACCCGAGCCGAGTCGCCGTCGAAGCCCAAAGCGATGATTCGGTCCGCGACCTCGACATTGTCGGTGCCCGCACTCTGCGCGATCTTCCGCTTCTCCTCGAGCTCTTTGGCGGCCAGCGTCATCTGGTGGCGTTGCTCCGCGCGAAGGTCTTGCTCGTGCTGAGCGAAGTACAGTTCTTCCTCTTCGGAGGGCATGCGCTGGATAGTAATACCCACTCAATCCAGCGCCAATACGGCCGCGGCGAATCGGTCTCCGCGTTGTGCGTAGCTGCTGTATTGGTCGAAGCTGGAGCACGCAGGTGCCAGGAGGACGAGATCTCCGGGCTCAGCGAACGCCCGGGCGGCGGCGACAGCATCGTCCATGGTCGGCGCGCGGCGGTAGGGCAGGTGCCCTTCGGCCAGCGCCTCGAACTGCGCGGCTGCCTCCCCGAGCGTGACCAGTCCGCGCCCTTGCTGTCGCAGGACCTCACCCAGCGGGGCCAGGTCGTCTCCCTTGGCGCGCCCGCCCGCGATCAGGACAAAGCGCTCCCGCAATCCGCCCAGGCTGGCCATCGCGCTCGCGACGTTCGTGGCCTTGGAGTCGTTGAAGTATTTCACGCCCGCAAGCTCACGCACGAACACCATGCGGTGCGGCAGCCCTTCGAAGCGGCGCAGTCCCGTGCGGATGGCTTCCGTCGACACGCCCAGGTGCCGCGCGGCCGCGATCGCGAACAGAGCGTTCTTCGCGTTGTGCCGGCCCGGCAGTCGCAACGCCGTGCGGTCGTAGTGCTCACCGTTGACCACCAGCGTATCGCCGGGCCCGTCCCCAAGAATGTTGGCGAATGAGGAGCCTATCTGCTTGAGAACGTCGCCCGCGATCGAAGCGAAAGCCGGCGTCCACGCGTCGTCGGCGTCCAGCAGCGCGAGGCCTCCCGGCTCGAGGTTGGCAAATACGGCGGTCTTGGTGCGAGCGTAGTGCTCCAGCGAATCGTAGCGATCGAGGTGATCTGGGGTGACGTTGAGGATCATCGCCACCGCGGTGGGCCCTGGCTCAAGCGTCTCGAGCTGGTACGAAGAGCACTCCAGCACCAAGCAGGACGGTCTGTGTCGCTCTCCGGCAGCGACAGCCCGGGCGAGCTCGGCGGGAGGGTCTCCGAGGTTGCCGCCCACGAAGGGCTCCTGTCCGCCTTCCCGCATGAGATGGCCCAGCATCGATGTGACGGTGCTCTTGCCATTGGTCCCGGTGATCAGGACCGTCGGAAGCGGACCGAGGATCTCCAGCGCCAGGCTCAGCTCGCCGTGAATCTTGGCGTTTGGGGCGTGTTGCTCGCACGCTTCGCGGTGGGGCCCTGGGGGGACTCCGGGACTGAGCACCATGAGGTCGACGCCTTCGAACGCGCCGGCGTCGGGGACCTCGGCGCCCAGGAAGAGCACCGCCCCATCGGGTGCATCCTCGACGACCTCGCGGCGGTCGTAGACGTGCACCCCGACCCCGAGCGAGAGCAGGAGATGAACGGCAGCCCGTCCGCTGGATCCCAGGCCGATGACGAGGGCACGTCGGTACGGGGCTGTCATCGAAGCTTGAGCGTGGCGAGGGCCACAAGTGCCAGCGCGAAGCTGATGATCCAAAAACGAACGATGACCTTGGGCTCGGCCCACCCCTTCAGCTCGAAGTGGTGGTGAATCGGTGCCATCTTGAACACCCGCTTGCCGGTCAGCTTGAAGCTGACGACCTGCACGATGACGCTGACGGTCTCCAGCACGAAGATGCCGCCGACCAGCAGCAGCGTGAATTCATTCTTCGTGGCGACTGCGAGGAAGCCCAAACCGGCGCCCAGCGGGAGTGATCCGACGTCACCCATGAAAACGCTCGCTGGGTAGGTGTTGTACCAAAGGAAGCCGATTCCGGCCCCGATCATCGCGCCGCAGTAGATCGCCAACTCGCCCACGCCCGGGATGTGCGGGATGTGCAAGTAGCGAGCGATGTCGAAGCCTGCGATCAGCGTCCCGGCAGCGTAGGTGAGGATGAGGAAGGTGGCGGCCGAGATGATGACGGGGCCGATGGCAAGACGATCGAGGCCGTCGGTCAGGTTCACGGCGTTGGAGGTTCCAACGATGACGAGCACCCCGAACGCGACGTAGACCATGGCCGGAAGCGCCAGATCGGACTCGTAGAAGTCGAGCAGCGGGAGCGCGAGCTTGTAGCGGATGTGCTCGGGCATCATCTCGCTGCCTTCGTAGATGTACAGCGATACCCCGGTGGCGATGAGGAACTGCAGGGCAAACTTCACCTTACCCGGCATCCCGCCCGAGTGCTTCTTGCGGATCTTCATGAAGTCATCGAGGAACCCGATGACGCCGTAGCCCGCCGTCGTGAGGGTGGCCATCAACACAAACGGGTTGCGGATGTCCGCCCACAGGATCGTGGGGATGATCAGCGTGAAGAGGATCAGGCTGCCGCCCATGGTGGGCGTGCCGCGCTTGGCCAGGTGCGACTTGGGCCCGTCGTCGCGAACGACTTGACCAAGCTGGATCCTCTGCAGGGTGCGGATGAACCAGGGGTAGAGCACGAGCGAGAGCAACAACGCTGTCAGCGTCGCCGCGATCACGCGCGTGGAGGTGTAGCGAAGGACGTTGAGCCAGCTCAGCGCCGCAATCTTCGTACTCAGTGGATACAGCAGCGTGTAGAGCAACCCAGCACCTGTCCGTGTCGCGGGGTGTCCGCGCAGGACTGAAAACCTGTCTCTACGGATGACATGAACCGGCCCCGCAGAGCAAGATTCCGGCGCGCCGGGTCCACCGGCAGCGTCGCAGCCTCTCGGATTCGTGCGACCCGCGCGATCTCGAACCCTCCCACGACCCCGTCAGGGGGCCAGGATCAGCACCTTGGTCTGGCTGGGCGCGATTCGGGCGCCCGGGCAGTTGGTCGAGTTTTGCAGGGACATGCTCGTCATCCGGGTTGCGGGCATGCCGCCCACCAGCGTGGTGAACGATCCCGTGAGATGTCGCGAGGGCCCCATGACCGAGCCGGAGGCGACGCCGGTCGCCACCCCAGCGTTGTCTCCGTTGGTCATCGGCACGACGGTGCTCAGGTTGTGGGCGGGTGTTCCTCCGAACAAGACCTTGGCCACGGGCGGGACGCCCATCGATCCGGTCGCGATGTTGGGGTAGGGGACCGGGACGGGTCCGGCCGGAGTTGGGGTGAGGCACACATCGGGAAACCCGGTGTCGATGCCCATCATCTGAGAGTTTGCAAACATGGCGGGGCTCCTATCCGATGTGAATCTGATCGCCGTCGGCTTTGATGAGCGCGCGTCCCTTGAGCATCGTGTGCTCGCCTCCGAGGGACAGGGTGGACTCGGCGCGGTGGTCGATGTCGCGGGCCTGCAGCTGGTCGAGGCCCTCGACGGAGCGCTGGCTCGTCTTGGTGTGCGAGGTGAAGTGGTCGACCACGTGCTCGAGCACCGAGCCGACGAGGGTGCGTTTGGCGATGTGGCTGACGGCGGTCTTGGCGAAGACCGAGATGTGCTGGACCGCGGCCGTCGCTCGCGACGTCCGGACGCGAAGCTCGTCGGTGGCGTGTACCTCCAGCGTTCCCGTGGCGTGGAGTCTGACGTCGTTGCCCAGGTCGAGCGTGCGGGGGCTGGTGGGGGCAGCACGCTCGAGCACGGCGGTGATGAAGCAGTCATCGCCCTCGCGAACAAACCAGATCCGGTCGCCGACGCCAGGTCTGAGGTGGCAGCTCGCGGCGCGTCGAGCGGGGCCATCGATCCCGTCGAGAAGCCACGTGTCTTTGATGTGCCCCGTGATGCGGGCCATGCCCTGACGAGTTTCGGTGCGCGGGGAGAGATCGAGGTTTGGTTGCATCGTCGCGGCTCCTAGTATTTGGGGGTCCATTGTTCGGCCGCCCGAAGCTCAGCGTCTTCGGGGAGGGCCTGGGCGCGGCTTGGGATCACGGCGCCCCGCTCGTCGGCGCCGTGAAGGTTGGCGCGGAACATCGAGGCTCGGGTGAAGTCGGCGAGGCGGAGGTCCGCCCCGGAGAAGTCGGCATAGGTCAGATCGGTTCGGCTCAGGATTGCGCCGTAGAGGATGGCGCGCTGCAGCTGGGCCTGGGGCAGCTTGGACCCTGAGAGGTTGGCTCGGTCCAGCCGCGCACCCATGAACAGCGCCTGCTCGAGGTTTGCGTTCTGGAGATCGGTGTCGGCCACGATGGCGTCCAGAAAGAGCGCGGACTTCGCCTGGGCTCGGGACAGGTTTGCACCCCGAAGGTCGGCCCCGGTGAAGTTGGCCTGCTCGAGGTCGGCACCGCTGAGGTTTGTGCCCACCAGCTTGGCTCCGGTGAACTGACACGCGCGCAGCGACATGCCTGAGAGATCCATGCCCGAGAGCTCGGTCTCCACGAGGATGGCGCCTTGCATGGCGACGCCCTCGAGACGAACGCTGCGCAGGTCGGCGCGCAGCAAGACGGTCTGCTCGACGGTGCAGCCTCGAAGCTGTAGCCCCGTGATCGAGCAGTCGATGACCACGGTGCGCTGAAGGTCGGCTCCATCGAGCCGAGCTCCGTCGATGTTGGTTTCGACGATCCCGCCAGTGCGGCAGTCGGCCGCTCTCAAATCGAGGCCGGGTGCCTTGCACTGCACGATGCTTGTCCCGACGAAGCGGGCCGCCGAGAGGTCGGCGCGGGAGAGGTCGCAGCCGACGAACGTCGCGTGCTGAAGGTTGGCGCCCGACAGCTTGGCGTCGGTGAAATCGCAGTTCACGAATCGCCCCTCGCGCAGGTCGGCGTCCTGCAGGTCGGCGCCGCGGAGGGTGCATTGCGTCACGGTGGCGCCACCGGCCTGCGCGCCTCGGAAGTCGGCTCGGGTGAAATCGACGTCGTGGCAGGGCCGCCCTCGATGGACGTGTTCGCCAAACTCGGCCGCGTTGGTCGGGACCGGGTACTGCGGGACGAAGGGCTTCACTGCGGGACCTCTTCGCGGACGAGCCGGGGGTGAATGCGAACTCTGGTGAGCAATGCGTCGTCGAGCTTGACCGCGGCGTTGGTGCGGATGCGTGCCATGTCGGCCCCGTGGAGGTTGGCACCGCGCAGGTCTGCATTCTCGATGCATGCGCGCGCGAGGCTGGCGTTCATGAGGTTGATAGAGATCATCTCGGCTCCGCGCAGGTTTGCGATGTCGAATCGCGCCCCCCGGGCCGACGCTCGATAGAGCTTGGCGCTGTCGAGATCGGATTCGGTGAGGTCGGCGTCGTCGAGTTGAGCCTTGCGCAAGTCCACGCCCTTCATCCGAAGCCCTCGAAGGTTGGCCTTCCGCAGGCTGGCTTCAACGAGGACGGCGCCCTCGAGGCGGGTTCCTTCCACGGCGCGGGCTCCTTCGAGCACGCTGCCGGCCAGGTTGACCTCTCGCAGATCACACCGCAGGAAGGTGCAGCCGCGCAAGCTCGCGCCGGCAAAGTTGCATGTGCGCAGGTCCAGCTCGAGGAAAACCGTTTCATCGAAGATCGCCGCTTCGAAGGTCACGCGTTCGAAGGTCACATCCAGGAGCTGGAGCCCCGTGGCCTCCATGCGTTCCCCGTCACAGTCGGTCAGTCGCGCCTTTCGGAGCGACGCGTCCGTGAGCACGACGCCGCGGAATCGAGACCCATTGAGTCGCGTGCCTTCGAGCACGGCCGCGTCCAGTCGCGCGCTGTCGAGAACCGTTTGAACCAGGCGGGCTTTGCCGAGGTTGGCTCGGCGAAGCGTGGCGCGGTCGAGCCGAGCGCGATCGATCTTGGCATGGGCAAGCACGGCGTCGTCGAGGTTGGCGCCGCGAAGGTCGGTCTCCGTAAAGTCGGCCGACTCGAACAGGCCGCCGGACAGGTTGGCGCCGCGAAGATCGAGGCCTCGCAGGATGGCACCGGTGAAGTCCTGGTTGTGGAACCCCTCGCCGGACTCGAGTCGCTGCTCGAAGCGCGCGAGCATCTCGCCGGCAGCGCGGCCACTGAGACGCGGTGCAGGGTTTTGGTGGTGGGCGGTCTTGCGGTAGGCATCGAGCAGCTTGGCCTCGGAGGCCTTCCAGTGCTCGTACTGCGCGGGGTCGCTGATCAGCGCCTCCACATCGTCGTCGATGGTCCCCTGCATGCGAACCTGCATCGCGATCGCTTCGAGCTGGGCTTTTTGCGCGTCGGCGCGGAACGTTGGAGGTCCTGCGCCGGCCTCGGTGACTTGCTCTCGGACCTGCTGCAGCGTGATGTCGCTCGGGAGCCCGTCCAGGACCTCGCCGGCTCGCTCCAGCATCTCCTCCCGCACCACGTCTCCTTGAGTCTGCGCCTCGGCGAGCTGAGCGCGCTTCTTGGCGAGGAACTCGGGGAGCTCGTCCAACGTGGGCTGGGCCTCGGGGGGCGCGGGAGGCT
The DNA here is from genome assembly GCA_964352485.1 of uncultured Nannocystaceae bacterium. Taxonomy (GTDB): domain Bacteria; phylum Myxococcota_A; class Polyangia; order Nannocystales; family Nannocystaceae; genus CAJXVA01. The sequence continues at coordinate 13,788 of CAYGTG010000006.1, forward strand.
CGAGTCCGTATTCTGTCGGGTCGATGCCCTGCGCTTGGAGATGCGCGAACGCGGAGGCGAAGAGTTCTTCGCGTTGGCGGTGGCCGTTGTCGATGGGCAGCCCCAGCGGACTGTAGATGTCTTCGTCGTCGATGACGGAGGTTTGCAGCCTTTCGGGGACCAAGTCTGCATCCCGCAGCGATGCGAGCCCGCCGAACTCCGGGTCCAGTCGGGCGGCCAACACTTCGGCATAGTGCGCGCGAGGACGCGGCGAACCGGGTACTTCGGCGGCGAGCATCAGCTTCACGACGTCGGCGGCTTCTTCTTCGGCAGCATCGATGGAGCCGGACCAGCCCAGGATCACCCGCTCTTCGTTGGGAAAGAACCACAAGGTTCGCAGCTGGAGCGCGACGTCCTCGAGCTGGTCTTCGTCGTCGAGGTCGGCTCGCGACGCCTCGGTGCGTGCGTGTGCCGTCGGGCGATCCTCTCCGCGCCGGTGAGAGCGCACGATGAACGCCCGGGCGCACAGTTGCGGAAGCACCCCCTCGAGCACCGGTTGTGAGGGATGGAGGTTCGTGAATCGGAAGGCATCGCCCGGCTTCCACTGGGCGTCTTGCTGCTGATCCCGGGGCGCGACGTTGTGCAGGCCCCAGTCGACGTCCGAAGGGTGCCCGGGGAACATCGTCTCGAGCCACGTCTGGTCGTGGGTACCCGCGAGCGTGCGGCGCTGTGGCCAGCTGATGTCGATCGGTCCGAATCCTCCGGGCGTGGGCCTGTCGTCAATGCCGCGGACGAGCTTGTCGCTGCGCTCGACGTTGGGAAGCGGGACGGCCTTGGGGTTGGCCTGCGGGCCAGGGGTCTCGACTTCGACGGCCTCGATTCCCTCTCCCAGCGGGTTCTTTGCGAAGGATGGCCCGCCGAATGCCGTCGCCCAGCCCAGCCGGTGGGACGTCAGGGGAATGGCGGCCGTCGGAGCGCGCCCAGCCCAGAACCGGTCGCCATGGATCAGGAGGTCTTTGTGCAGCTCGCCGACCTCGGCGCGCACCGGAAAGCTCGGGACCGGCACGGCCCCGGGTGAATGAGCGGTCGCGTGGACGAGGTACTCGGATCGAACCTTCGCAATGGTCGCGTCGAGGGTGCCCTCGGCCCCCATCGCCTCCCCGACGAACTTCCAGAGGTCCTGCTCCGACATCAGCGACGGATCGCCTCGCATCGGAACGCAGCCCAGGACGCAGATGCCGAGCTTGTACTGCCGCTCGTGCTCAAAGCACCGCGTCAGCACGCTCAGGTTGGATGGCTTGAAGACCTTCATCGAAGCGCCGCCGGGGTTAGAGAATCATCTTGATCGCTGCGATCATGATATCCGTACCGACCTTGTCGAGCTTCGTCGCCGCCGTTTTTAAGTCGCACCCAACCTTCTCATCGCCGACCCCCTTGGCAGCGAGATCGACACCGTTGGCCGCAAGGTTCACCCCGTTGACCGCGGTACTGACCCCGCCGAAGTCGGTCTTGAGGGCCGACACACCCAGCGCATAGCCGACGATGCCCGTGGACTGGCCGCTGATCGTGCCCGAGGCGGCGGAGATCGAGAAGTAGTTGCTGTCGACCAGAGTGACGCCCGAGCCGGTCACCGTGAGGCCGCTGGGGGCAACGATGTCCACGCCTGCGGTGGTTGTGATGGTGACCCCGGCGTTTGCCGTAAGGGAGTGCGTGCCGGGGGTGTTGGTGGTGATGCTCGTGTTCGAGGTCAGCGAGAACGCTCCCGTCGCCGTCTCGGTCACCCCGCCGCTGACGTTCTCGGTGCGGTTTCCCGTGATGGTCTCCTGGACGTTCCCCGAGACCGTGCGGGTCTCGTTGCCACTGATCGTCTCCTGGACGTTGCCGTCCACCGTGCGGGTCTCGTCCCCATGGACGTTCTCCACAAAGTCGATGCCGATCGTTAGGGTACGGTTTCCCACGACGTTGAGCCTCTGGTCTCCGTCGATCGCCTCCGCCTGGTTGCCGCCGACGGTGTTCTTCTGGTCGTTGGTGACGACGGTGGCGTGGTCGTGCAGGACCTCTTCGCGGAGGTTTCGCTGGGCGCGGAGATAGACCTCCTCGGTCCCGTTCGCGTCCTCGAAGCTCAACTCGTTGAAGCCGCCGGTTTGCCCTGTGCTCTGCGTCTTGAGCGTCGTGATTGTTTTGTTATCAGGGAGCGCGTGCGGCGGTTCGTGGGTGCCGTTGTAGAGACATCCGGTGATGACCGGCCGGTCGGGGTCTCCGTCGATGAACGAGACGACGACCTCCATGCCGATGCGCGGCAGAAACACCGCACCCCAGCCGTTGCCCGCCAGCGACTGCATCACCCGCAGGTAGCACGACAGGCCGGCGTTGGAGGCGGCCTGGGTGTCCCAGTGGAACTGGACCTGAATACGCCCGTGGGCGTCGGTGTGGATCTCCTCGCCGGCAGGCCCCACCACGGTGGCGGTCTGAATGCCGTGCACGCGCGGCTTGTGGCGAGGCCGGTCGGGCCGCCACGCCACGCCGGCGGGGAGTGCTTGGAACTCGCTCTCGTATTCCCGAGAATCGGCTCCGGGGATCTTTCCCCAACGGTGAGAGACCCGGACGCAGAAAAACGTGGCGTCGAGGGCTGATTGAGGATGGTCCGAAAGCGTGAAGCGAACGGCCGGCCGCATCCCGATCGCGGTTGCACGCCCTTTTCCAACCGCCGCATCGCGCCGCTGGAGTTCGCGGCGCATCTCGTTGAGCTCTTCGACCCGAGCGATGTCTGTCGCGGCGTCCCGGGAGCCCAAGGTGGCGACGGGTTCGTCGCGATGGTTCATCACCCGCCGGGGGTCTCTTGCGGCACCATCCATCGGGCGATCGAGGTCATCGTGCGAGGACGCGGTCGCACTCGATGCGGTGAGGACGGAACCAGGGTTGAGCCAGTCGAAGACCTGGACCGCGGCGCCGGTCGGCTGCATCTTCGACACGAGCTGAAACCCCAGCGCCTCGGCCGTGTTGGCAACCGCGGAGACGTCTTCGGTCCGGACCGGCAACACCCCGTCGGGGTTGCCGGCACTCTCCAGGGTGCCGAACGACGAGACGTCGTCAAACAGCGTCAGGGTCTCGGTGGAGCCTGAATGGTCGAACGTGTAGCCGACCCCGTGCTCGGCCATCAACCGCTCGAGGAACGCCTGATCTGTCTCGTCGAGTTGGACCGCGTATTCGAGCGGGGGGTAGGTCGCGCCCAGGTTGGACGTATCGATGCTTCGACCGTAGTCGGAGAGCAGCGGGCCTGCGACGTCCTCGACGATCTCGGGGACCGTCATCGAGGAGAAGATCCGCGACGTCTTGCGCTGCCCAAGCGCGCACCAGGCCGGCATCACTGTGACGATCATCCGGAGGTTGTCGAAGGTGTGGCGTCGGCCTTCCTCCACTCGTACGACGATCCCGTGCACGTCTCGCGAAAGGGTGCCGCGCTCCACGAGAACGGTGACCGCTTCTCCGAGAAGCGCGCCCGGCTCGAAGTCTTCGTCTCGGGCTGAGAGTCGGGCTTTCAGCTCGTACGGAGCGCTGAGACGCTCGTCGAGTTCGAAGCTCACCACCTCGAGGTCGGCGGTCAGGTTGTCGGCATCAAAGGTGACTGAGACGGTATCGAGACTCATGCGGTGGCGAACCCCACATGAACTTCACAGCGTATGGGCTTTGGGTCAACGTCACGGTGGTGACAGCCGACGTGGCCACATCAGTGGAGCCAGGCTTGCCAGATCTCCGGCAGGAGGGTCTTTCCCTGGTGGAACACCCGTGGCGCGAGCCACCGAGGCCGGTTGGGCTTGGCTCGCAGAGGCATCCCGGCCTCCTCGGGGGAGAGGCTTCCCTTGCGCCGATTGCAGTCGACACAGCACGCGACGATGTTCTTCCAGGTGGTGCGACCGCCGTGACACCGAGCGACCACATGGTCGAGCGTGAGCTCCTTGTGGCGAAACTGACCTCCGCAGTACTGACAGCGGTACCCATCCCGCAGGTAGACGTTCTCGCGCGAGAAGCGGACGTACATCGGGCGGACCTTGACCGCGCGCACAAGGCGGACCACGGCCGGAACCTCGAAGTCGCGGGTCACCGTGCGGGCCTTCCAATCGTGCTGGGAGACGACCTCGACCTTGCCCAAGAACTGCATGCACATGGCCCGTTGCCACGGAATGATGCGGAGCGGTTGGTAGCCCTGGTCCAACAGCAGCGTATCTCGAACTGTCATACGAAACCCGAGACCAAAATAGCACGACGGACGGTCTGCGCACGGTGGGGTTGATGTGTGTCTTGAGCGGACATGTTGGCGGCCGGTGTCTTGGCGCTCCACGCCGATCCTGGTACTCGCGACTCCGTGCAATGGACTCCCGACGCGCTGGCCCGTGATGCAGGCGGAAGCTTGATTCGCTCCTCGGATCTCCCCATCCAGGGTGTGTTCATCGATTCGCGCTCGCCGCTTGCCGGCGGGCTGTTCGTACCGATCGTCGCAGCCCGGGACGGCCACGACTTCATTTCGGCGGCGGTCCGCGGCGGCGCAGCTGCCACCCTGGTGCAACGAGGTCACGCGGTGCCCGGAGGGACGATCTCGGTCATCGAGGTTGCGGACACGCAGGAGGCCCTGACCCGCCTCGCGACCGCTCGCTGTGCCGCGTTTGAGGGGCCGGTTGTGACCATCTCTGGAAGCAACGGCAAGACGACCACACGAGCCATGGTCGCCGGCGTGCTCGATGCATCGCTTCAGAGCGTGTTGTGTACCCAGGGCAACCTCAACAATCATCTCGGCGTGCCGCTGACGGTGCTCGGGGAGCCGCATGCCCCGGACGCCATGGTGGTGGAACTCGGCATGAGTGCTCCGGGAGAAAACGATGCGTTGGCGGCCATTGCTCAGCCCCAGATCCACGTGATCACCTCGGTTGCCCTCGAACACCTCGAGTTCATGAAGACCATCGAGGCGATCGCCGCAGCCGAGGCTGAGCCGGTCGGCCGCGTCCGGCCCGGGGGGTGCGTCGTGGCGCCGGCCGACGAAGATCTGCTGCGCCCCCACCTGGAGCGCGCGAGCGTCGACGTGATGACCTTCGGAAACGCCGACGACTGTGACGTACAGATCCTCGAGGTCTCGGTGGGCGCCCGGACGCGGGCGAGGGTACGCGTGGGCCCCCACGCACCCGTCGAGCTCGATCTACCGCTGTTCGGAGCGCACAACGCCCGCAACGCTGCCGCTGCGCTCGCCGTGGGTCATCGGCTTGGGCTTTCGCTCGAGGCAAGCGTCCAAGCGCTGGCCACGGTGCGGCCGGTCGGGGACCGCGGACGCACCATCGAGTGGGGCGCGCACCTGCTGATCGCGGACTGCTACAACGCCAACCCGGGGTCGGTCGAGGTTGCGCTGCGGAGCCTGGCGCGTCTGGGGTGTCCCGGCCCGAAGATCGCCGTTCTCGCGGACATGCTGGAGCTTGGGCCGACGCAAGACCAGCTCCATGCGGATGCTGGGGCGCTCGCGGCTCGGCTTGGCATCGACGCGGTGTTTGGCTTCGGGCCGCTGTCACGACACGCCGTGGACGCCGCGCAGGCTGGTGGCGCTCGCGCCGAGCATTTCGATTCCATCGAGGCCCTTGCCGACGCCATGCGCGAAACCCTCGAGGGCGCCGACGCGGGTGCGGCACTCCTCAAGGGCAGTCGGGGGATGAAGCTCGAGCGGACGCTCGCTGCGCTGGGGACAGCCTCCTAGACCTCAATCAAGCGCTGCTTGATTGAGGCCGTCGCGCCAGTCTTGATAGGGGCCTTTCGAAAAGGCCCCTCACTGCGGCCGACAAGTCGCCCTTCGTTTCACCCGAAACGGGCACCTGACGGCGCCTACTAGCCCTTGATTACACGGGTTTTCGAAAACAGTGCTTGATTGAGGCCTAGAACCGCATCGCCATGCCGACGTGAGCGCCCTCGGGGCTGGCCGAGGCCGTCACCTGGGCGCGTCGTTTCGCGCGGCGGTGCTGGGCGTACATGCGGGAGCCGATGATGGCCATCGCGAGGCTGCCCACTTGAAGGCTGCCGTTGACGGCCTGCCAGTACTTGCGGCGCGCCGAGTTGGTGAAGCGCATGGCGATGAATGGACCGGCGACAGGGATGAGCAGCGCGCGGCCACGGTTTCGGGTCATCTTTCCATCGCGGCCTGGATCCAGGTTTCCGTACGAGTCGTAGTCGTCGCTGCGGCTGATGTCGCGGGCCTTGTCGATCGCGGCCGCGCCGGCGTAGGCGGTGAGCAGGTAGACGCCGGCGAAGCCGCTCAGACCGGCGACCAGCAGTGGCTCCGCGTGCTTGTTGCGCTGCGGGCCGGGCGGAGGCGGGGGAATGGTGGCAATCACCGGCGGTGGAGGAGGAGGTGCCACCGGCGTGACGACCGGCGGTCCCGCTTCCGCTGCTGGCGCGATCGCGTCGTTCGCGGCTACCGCCTGGGCAGCCGCCGCTTCGGCCGCTTCAGCCGCTTCGGCCGCTCTGGCCGCCTTGGATCCCTCCGCGGGGGCGGCGACCGCCACGGGAGCCTCCGTGTTCGTCTCGGCGGCGGGCGGAGATGCCGGCTCTTGGGCCGATGCGGTGGAGGGCATGACGAGTGCGCACAGCACGGGAACGATAAGCCAACGAGTCATCTCATCGAGATAGTGCCCACCACCCCCCCCTCGATCATGAGTCGGGCCCAAAAAATCGCCCGGCACAGCGAGAGGCCGGCCGGGCGGGGCCCGGTTCAGGGGCGCCACATTGGGACGAGGAGGCCTACTCGCACTGCACTTCGGGATAGATCGCGGTGAGGGACAAGCGCGCCGGCGTGTTGTCGAGGTAGGCGGCCTTGTATGCGATCGGGACTCCCGGGGAGTCGGCCGAGTAGTTTCCACCTTGAAGGATGTACTCGATCATTTGCTCGGGCCCGAGGATGGTCTGGACCGCGTCCTTGGCGTTGCCGCCGAGCACCGTAGCAGTGATCTTGGACGCGTTGAGGATCTCCTCTGCGCCAACGTCGACTTCGACGCCCGCAATGCCGTCCCCGAATGCCGCGTCGATGGCCGCGACCATCACCTCGAGGGTGTCGTTCGACTCGATCGCGAACAGCACGCGGCGACCGTAGCTGATCGACTGCAGATACATCGGAGGATCGCCCACGCCCATGAACAGCTGGGCGTCCTGCACACCGACGAACTCACCGAACATGTCAGAAGGTCGAGCCGGAGTGTCGAGGTCGGCGGTGTAGTACGTCTGCGTGAAGTCGATGAGGTACTTGTTCGCGAATGCGCCCTCTTCGAAGTCATACATCGCGTCGACGTCGATGATGCCGGCCCAGTTGACGTCGGCGCCGATCTGCAGCGCGAACTGTGACTTGCTGAAGACGCGGTGGATCTCGTAGCTGATCTGTGCCGCCGTGTTTCCGTTGGTGCCCTCTTGCAGCATCGAGGCCCGCAGGTCTCGGAATTCGGAGAGGCTGGGTTCCTCCATCGTCGCCTTCGGCGAGGCGTTGAGGTTCTCGAGGGACAGGCTGAACGTGCCCGCGGAGCGCTCGAGCCCGATCGGGGACAGCACGCCGCCGGCGATTTCGCCCGCACGAAGTAGGGCGCCTGGCCACAACGCGGGGGAGTCCGGCACGATGGCGATGAACGAGCCAAGCTGCGCCGTCTCCGAGTAGTAGACCTGGTTGCAGGTCAGCTCGTCCTGGGTCCACGGCTCGAGGCAGTCCATCGTGTCCGGATCGCATGCGATCTGGTGCTTGGCGGTGACCGGGTCGATGGTGAGGTGGTCGAGGCCCAGGATGAACGCATCGAGCTCGTCGTGATCGGCCGGCTCCTCGCCGCCGGTGGACCCATCGTCGCTGACCTCGCCGGTGGACGCTTCGGGCTCCGGGCCCGGGTCCTCTCCCGTGGAGGCCCCGGTGGGGTCGGGGACGGTTGGACCCACGCCGGCGAAGCCGTTGTTGGTTCCGTCGTCGGCACAGCCGACTCCTGCGAGAGCGAGTCCGAGGGCGGCGGTACAGGTGAGGGCGTGCAGCTTGTTGCGGTTCATCGTCGGTTCCGTTCCGTTGCGTTTTCTGCCGTTTGCTCAGTCGATGCTGACTCGAACCGTCACGCCGACGGTCCCTTGGTCAGAAAACTCGAGGTAGTGATCGCCGGCCCATCCGTTGTCGAGGGTGACGGGACCGTAGGTCTGGTTGCCAAAGGTGTCGTCGTCGCAGAACAGGAAGCAATCGTCGTCTTCCCGAAGGCTGCCGCGGATACACAGCTGGTTGTTCTTGAGCGGGTCGACCTCGTGGTCGTAGATCGTCTTGCCATCGTCGCTCGTGTTGATCCACAGGACCGGAAGCTGCATGCCATCGCCGCCTCGCTCCCAGATCGTCTGCCAACCCGGCGCGTCGGTGCGACATGGATCGGCCTCGAGAGGGGGCGCGATGCGGAACTCGATGTTGCCTTTGACCTGAACGGCCCCGGGTCCATCGTCGTTGCCGCCGAGGTACTCCATCTCGGCGACCTTGGCCGACACGTCGATGAAGTTGTCGTAGCACTGCCGTTCTTGGTAGTCGGCCGCGAAGGCCATCTTGACCCCGCTGTTGTCCAGGTAGGCGAGCTTGTAGGCGATCGGAGCGCCGGGCGAGAGGTTCGAATACTCGCCCCCCTCGAGGATGTACTCGACCAGCCCGTCGAAGCCGGTGATCGTCTTGACCGCTTCGGCACCCGAGCCGCCGATCACGATTGCCTTGAGGCGGGTGTTCTCCAGGACCTCTCGGCTGAAGGTGTCGACTTGGACGCCACCGCTGACCAGGACCGCGTCGAAGGACGCGTCGATGGCGGTGCGAAGCTCGTACTCGGAGTAGAAGCTCTCCAGCGAGAACAGAACCTTGCGGCCATAGGTGATCGACTGCACGTACATGGGCGGGTTGTCTTCGCCCGTGAAGTGCTCCAGATCTTCCACGTCGACGCCCTCTTCGAAGAGGTCGGAGGGGAGTCCGGGGGTGTCGACGTCGATGGTGTAGTAGGCCTGGGTGAAGTCGACGAGGATCTTCGTGCTCTCGACGGTGTTCGAGAAGTCGAACATGCTCGAGAAACCGTTGCCGAACCATTCGACCCCGCCGCCGACCGCGACGGCGATCTGGTCGTAGTCGTGCACCCGGTCGACCGAGAACGCGACGTTGGCCGGGGCGCCGCCCACGACGTCTTTGAGGATGTCGTTGCGGTGCTCTCGGAACTCGGAGAGCGAGGGGTTCTCCATCGTTCGGGCCGGGCTGCCGTTGACGTTTTGCAGCGACACCGAGAACGCCATCGGCTGGCGGGGCAGGCCGATCGGGTTGAGCTGCCCGAGCTGGGCATCATCGCCGCGAACAACGTTTCCGGGCCACAGCGTCGCCGAGTTGGGCTGGAATGCGATGAAGTCGGCCGCGTGCTCAGTCTCACTGTAGTGGACGTACTCGCACCACTGCTGCTCCTCTTGCCCGTTCCCTTGGCACGCAAAGTCGCAGTTGGTCTGGGTTTTGGGCACCCAGTCGTCGAGTTCGAGGTAACCCAGACCGAAGACGTAGTCACTGAGGTCGTCCGACTCGGCGCCGGTGCTTCCGCCGGACTCGTCTCCCCAGCCGGTATCCTGATCGGTATCTCCCCCATCCAACGGGTCGTCGGACTTGGTGTCGCCGTCGGACGCAGAACCCAGCGCGGGTGCTCCGCTTCCGCGCCCGGCCTCCTCGTCACAAGCCGTGGTCGCGAAGGCGAGAGCGACAAGCGCCGCCGCAGCCACCGTTCCGTTCATCCAACGAAGTTCAGATTTCCCCGTCATCGCTCCCCCACGCAAAGGATACGACACTGGGGCGCGGGAAAATTCCGACCACCGTAGGGAAAAGGCTCCTAGGTGGTCATATGTGGGGTGCTAGCGCGCGTTCACGCGCATGCGGGACTCGCACCCGGCCGAACCTCGGCTCGGGATGGGGGTCGCCGATGTGCCGGCCCTCACCGGCGCTGCAGTCCGCCTCAGGGGTCGTAGTGTCCCACAAGGGAGACCGTGTCGAGGAAGGCGTCGCAAAATTGCCCGCTGCTTTTTTGACAGGAAAAGTCGATACGGGCCTGGCTGACCTCGCTCGGCACGGCGCGGAGGTCGCCGTACAGGGTCCAGTCCGCCTCGCTCACCAACGGGGGGTTGTGCTCGGACAGCACGGCCCCGTCCGAGTCTCGGTACCGAATGCGCAGTCGGTAGAAGTCGTTGTCCTGATCCCAGCTCCTTGCTTGGCCTTCGAACTCGAATCGCATCGAGCCGGTTGAGATCGCGTGCTCGTACGGCGTGAGGTCGATGAACGTCCCCACAGTGAAGTTGTTGAGACTCGACTCGGGCCCTGAAAGGTAGAGGTTGCCTGCGCCCTCCGGTGGGGGGAGCCCCTTCCAGGCCTCGCAGGTCCATGCCGCCGACCCGCTGAAGACCTGCCATCCGCTTGGCGGCTCTCCGAGCGTGCAGCCCTCGAAGCTCGGATCTGGGATGAGGTTCTGGGTGCTTCCTACGACGTCGACAGAAAGGCTGCTCGAGGTCGACTGAAAGCCATCGGCGTTGTCGTACCCAACGAGCAGTTCCCCCGAGAAGGGGCCGAGGGTATCGGCATCGTGCGAGAGCGTCGCAATGCAGCTCTCATTGGGTTCGAGCGCCGTGGGGCAGCCGCCGGCGTCGATCGCAAAGGGGCCAGAGGGCACGAGGCTGAGGTTTTCGGCCGGCCCGTCGCCAAGGTTGGTGAGGGTGAAGTCTCGTGTGGGCGTGGTCTGGTAGTCGATGGTCCCGAAGTCGTCGCCGATGACCTCGACCGTGGCTGTCCCGCTCCCGCTTGAGTCCGTCGTCGGATCCGACGTGTCGGTATCGCTGGTCGGGTCGGAGGGGTCGGCGGTCGGATCCATCGTCGGATCCATCGTCGGATCCATCGTCGGATCCATCGTCGGATCCATCGTCGGAT
>CAYGTG010000006.1:24823-26534 GCA_964352485.1 uncultured Nannocystaceae bacterium
CGGAGGGGTCGGGCGACGCGGAGTCCGTGGCGCCCGCGGTGGACGTCTGGCTCGACCCGGTTTCGGTGCCTTGGGGCCCCGTGGGCTCGGCTCCAGTCTCTCCCAATCCGACCGTGTCCTCCGAGGAGGTCGTGGTGTCGAACGAACACCCGGCCAGCATCAAGAGCCCCGCTGCGCCGACAGTCCAGGTCCGAGGCATCATTCTCAAACCATACCAGGGCTTGTTCGCTACGCCGGTCTCGAGCGCTTCTGAAGTGCTTCGTGGGCGTGTTCGCGGTCGTCGAAGTGGATCTTGTCGAGGCCCAGGACTTGATAGTCCTCGTGTCCTTTTCCTGCGATGAGGATCAGATCGTTGGTGTCTGCGTGTCGCACAGCGCGCTCGATCGCGGCGGCGCGGTCGACGACACGATGGAGTTCGACCTGCGCGTCTGCCGGGACTCCGGTGAGCATCGCGTCGACGATCTCCTCCGGTGACTCGGTCCGCGGGTTGTCCGAGGTTGCCCAGAAAACATCGGCGCCCTCAGCCGCGGCGCGCCCCATGATCGGGCGCTTGGAAGGGTCTCGATCGCCTCCGCATCCCAGCAGGACGTGCAATCGGCCGGCGCACAGCGGGCGCACGGCGGCCAGCGCTCGCTGCACAGCATCCGGTGTGTGGGCGTAGTCGACCACCACGGTCGGCCCATCGCCCCCAGCATGCTGGACCCGCTCGAGCCGACCGGGGGCGCCGGTTGCGGTTCGAAGCGCCTCGACGCCTTCGGCAAAGGGGACGCCCAGTCCCCACGCCATCCCGAGTGCAACCAACGCATTGTCGAGGTTGTACGGGGCGATCAACGGGGTGCGCAGCTTCAGCGCACCCTCGGGTGTTTGGAGGACGGCCCGGGTGTGTCGAGCGCCGTATTCGATCTCCTGCGCGAGGAGTTCTGCGTCGGGATGCGAGCCTCGCGATACCCGAAGGCAAACCCTCGCCTTGGCTCGTGCGTGCTCCAAGAACGTGCTCGATGCCGGCTGGTCGTCCACGGCCGCAACGGCCACGCCATCGGCGGCAAGGTAGTGGTTCGCGAGACGGCACTTCGCGTTCAGATAGGCCTCCATCGTGGGGTGAAAGTCGAGATGGTCCTGACTGAACGAAGTGAAGCCCACCGACTCGAAACGAAGCGGTTCAACCCGGCCTTGCTCGAGCGCGTGCGACGACGCTTCCATGACCACGCAGCGACCCCCGCGATCGACCGTCCGGCGTAGGAGTGCCTGGAGCTCCAGCGGGAACGGCGTGGTGAAGGCCGCGGACTCCTCTCGATCCACGACCCAGTTTCCCGTCGTGCCCAGGCGCGAGAAACCGGCTCCGTGATGCTGGAGGATCGCGCCCAGTAGATGTGCGGTGGTCGTCTTGCCGTTGGTCCCGGTGACTGCGGCGAGACGGAGCGATGCGGCGGGACGACCCCAAGCGTTGGCCGCGAGTTGCGGGTAGGCCGCCGTTGTGTCCTCGAACCACACGTGCGGACCGGAGGGAGGACCGATCGAGCCGCGCTGGACGAACGCGACCGCAGCACCTTCGGCGAGGGCCGTGGGCACGAAGCGGTGGGCATCCACGGTGCCTCCGGCGGTCGCCAAAAATGCAGAACCGGGCTTTGCGGCGACCTCCCTCGAGTCGACACAGAGCCCGGCGACGTCGGTCTGCGAGTCGCAGCCGACAAAGTCCGCGGGGGACACAGGC
>CAYGTG010000007.1:0-26403 GCA_964352485.1 uncultured Nannocystaceae bacterium
GAACGAGTCGAACCAGGGCTGCGAGTTCTGGGCGGTCGACCTGCCCAACGCGTGGGCGGGCATCAACGGCAGCCCTGCACCCGAAAACCAGCAGTTTGCGGTGGTGGTGGCCAACACCGCCTCCGAAGCGTCGGCAACGGTCGAGGTCGAGAACGGGGTGAGCGGAGCGGCGGTCGACAGCTTCGTCGTACCGCCGGGTGAGATTCACGAGTTCCGCCTCCCCGCCCTCAATCAGGCCGCCCGCGCCAACACCTACGGTGGGCAGTCGTACCGAGTCACCAGTGACGTGCCGATCACCGCGTACCAGTTCAACCCGCTCGACAACACCGTCCAGGTGTTCTCGAATGACGCGTCACTGCTGTTCCCCACTCCGGTCCTCGACACCGACTACACCGCGGTGACGGCCGATGCCCTGCTGCTGAGCACCGACCTCGAGCCGCAGGGCGACAACGCGGGCGCCTTCGTGTCCATCGTCGCCACCGAGGACGGGACGAGCGTCGATCTCTTCGCCACCTGGGGACTGTACGCAGGGGACACATTAGACGTGCTACTCGATCGCGGGGAGGTCTTTACGGCCGTCTCGGTCGGGTCTGGTGCAGGTGGTGGCGCGGGCGACGGAAACCTCTCGGGGTCTCGGGTCGTCGCCGACAAGCCGGTCGCCGTGTTTGCGGGCAACGTGGCGACGATCGAGCCCAACCCCGGCATGTGCTGCGCGGACCATGTCGAGCAGCAGATGCTGCCCTTGGTCGCCTGGGGCGACAGCTATCTCGCAACGCCGCCCCCCTCTCCGTCCGCGCCTGGACAGGTCGTGATGGCCGGATATCGGATCACCGGGTCGTTCGACGGCACGCAGCTGTCGTACTCTCCTGCGCCGCCGCCGGGAGCCCCCACGAGCATCAACGCCGGCGAGACGCTTCGGTTCCAGTCCAACCTTCCCTTCGCGGTGACCTCGGGCAACCCCGAGCGCCCCTTCGCGGTGACCCAGTTTCTGCTCAGCTCCCAGGCGCTGGGCGGGCTCAACAACCAAGGCGACCCTGCGATGATCTCCCTTCCCGCGGCGGCTCAGTATCAGGAGGACTACATCTTCCTGGTCCCCGATGGCTACGCGAGCAACTACGTTACCGTCATCCGCGAGCAGGGTGCGTCGGTTTTCCGCGACGGTATCTCGGTCGATGCCGCTGGCTGGGCGCCGCTGGGTGTCCTGGGCGGCGTCGGCTACGAGTATGTGCACCTGGGCGTCGAGACCGGTTCGCACAGCATCAGCTCCGATGCCCCGTGCGGCATCATCTCGGTCGGCTACGACCAGGACGTGAGCTACGGCTATCCCGGCGGAAGCGGGCTCGAGGTCATCTCGGAGCCGCCTCCGCCCCCGGTGGGCTGAGCCTGCGAAGCCGCTGGAAATCGCTTCTGAGGAGTCGTTTGGACGCCTCGCTCAGACCCGCGCTATCCATCCCCGCTGATCCTCAGTGTTGTGAGGTGGTGATGCAAGCGGAAAGTGTCTGCAGCGTGCGACGGTGGGTTCGGTCGCGCGGACGGACTCGACGCGTGCGCGTCCAGTGTGCGAGGATCGAAGCCGGTGGTAGGGAAGCCTGAGCGCTCAGACCCCTTGTGGCTGCGCATCCTGGTGTCTTTGGTGCTCAGCTGCGTCTTCAGCCTGATCGCCTTCCTGCTGATCGGGGACGTCTTTGGGCCCGCTTCGATGTACGTCTGCGGTGGGGTTGCGCTCGTGGCCACCGTGCTGATGGCTTGGAAGGGCCGGCGCGTGGGGACGATCGCCACATGGTTTGTCGAGCTGCTCAGCGGGATCTGAGACCGGCGGGATTGCTCGGTCACTGGAGTTCCCTCTTTCAAGCTCGGCGAGAGGAGCCGCGTGACTGGGAGCTCGACGTCACTGCGGCGCCGTTGCGGAAGTCGCGTCCGCCGGGCTCGTCCTGCGGCGGGTTGAGCAGCAGGTTCACGATTTCAGTGGTGGCGTCCTCGAGGTTGCGAGCGGCACTGTGACGCAATGTCGAGCGAGTGCAGACATGCAGTCCTGTAGCACGGTGGCTCCAGCGCCGCATTCGAGGGCAAAATCGACCGCCCTTTTCCAGCGGCGGTAGTATGCGCGCGATGTACCTTCAGATCTTCCAGCAGTTGGCCAAGCAGCTCGCGCAGATGGACACATGGCTGGTCGCGGCGAACACCCACGCTGAGGCCAAGAAATTCGACGCGGACGTGCTCGTGGGTCAGCGACTTGCGCCCGACCAATTCGCCCTTGGTCGTCAGATCCAGATCAGCTGCGATACGGCGCGACTCGGCGCCTCGCGGATCACGGGCAAAGAGGCCGCGTCGGAGCCCGACGAGGAGAAGACGATCGAGGAGCTGCGGGCGCGCATTGCCTCCACCCTTGTCGCCCTCCGAGCGTTGTCCGAGGCCGACTTTGATGGAGCCCAGGACCGCACCGTCACGCAGTCGCGGTGGAAGGGCCAGGTGATGGCGACGGGCGACTACCTGCTCGAGCACGTCATGCCAAACTTCTACTTCCACACCGCGCACGTCTACGCGATCCTCCGCCACAATGGGGTTGCGGTGGGCAAGCGAGACTACTTGGGGACGCTCAGCAAGCGCGACGCGTAGATTGCTAGGACCGCAGCTCAGAAGGTCCGTTCCGGGCATCAGGAGTCGATGACCCCGCCGGCGATGGGCTCGAACGCCGCGCGGAAGTGCTGCATCGACTTGAGCACCACAACGCTCTTGCGGCTCTCACGCGGAACCGTCGCCGGCGCCGCGCTCCTACAACGCGCTCGATCAACGCTCGGCTCGAGGAGGTCTTACTCGTCACACCATGCAGTGATGACATGTCCCTCGACGACATCGGTTTGATGTCCGTATCGGGCCAGGCTACCAACCACCGTCGCAGACGCGCCCGTCCACGGTGGTCGTCCACTCGTAGGACTCGCCTCCGCAGACGTTGGTCGTCGTGCGGTGTGGAGGATCGTTGGTGCAGCCGTTGCCGTTCCAGTGAAGCAGCCAGCAGCCCGGCGCCGGAAGCTCGACGGTGAACTGTTCGGAGAACGCGATGCCTGCATCGGGCAGCGCGAGCTCTTGCTCTTGACCGCCCTCGCATGGCGTCGCTGTCACCGACTCGACGACGCCGCCGGTTCGGTTGTCGATCGTCAGCGAGGCTGGTTCGTCGCTCGCCTCGCAGGCGCCGTCGTCCGTCGCGTCGGCATCGCAGGTCGAGAGGGTCAACAACACGAGGAGGGGCGCAGCTCTTCGAATGATCACGCGACCTGGATCATGCCATCGATACCAGGCGTAGAAAACCGCCGAAGGCGGTGCGGTGGGCGCCGATCATCCATCATGCGCCGGTGCTCAGGTAGGCTTGGCTGCCATGGCCGGACTCCTCGAGAATATCGGAAACACTCCACTGGTCCGGCTGACCCACATCGCTAGCCACCTGCCCGTGCCGGTGTTGGTCAAGTGCGAGCACATGAACCCGGGCGGGTCAGTCAAAGACCGAATCGCGCTGGAAATCGTTGACGACGCAGAGCGCCGAGGCGTTCTCGCGCCGGGGATGACGCTCGTGGAAGCGACCGCTGGGAACACCGGCGTCGGTCTCGCCCTGGTCGCGGCCGTCCGGGGATACTCACTCGTCTGCGTGATGCCGCAGAAGATGTCGGTCGACAAGCGGGTGTCCTTGCGGGCGATGGGAGCGGAGGTTGTGATCGCGGAGGACGCACCGCCTGGGAGTCCGGCGAACTTTCAGAACGTCGCCCGCCGATTGGCGGACGAGAACGGATGGTTTCTCACCGACCAGTTCAACAATCCCGCCAACGTGGCGGCCCATGAGAAGACGGGGCGAGAGATCCTCGAGCAGGTCGAGGGCCCCGTCGGTGCCTTCGTCTCGGGCGTTGGGACGGGAGGAACGATCACCGGAGTCGGGCGAGTGCTCAAGCGGGCTGACCCCCGTACGCTGATAACACTGGCCGATCCGGTCGGCTCGGGCTTGGCCGGGTGGTTGGAGACGGGCGTGCTCGGACCTTCGGGAGACTACGCCCTCGAAGGCATCGGCTCGAGCGCGGTTCCTGGCAACCTCGAGCGCGAGGTCCTCGACAACGCCGAGCGCGTCAGCGATGAGGAGAGCTTTGCGATGGCCGAGCGGCTCGTTCGGGAGGAGGGCCTCTTCGTCGGCGGGTCTGCCGGGGCGAACCTCGTCGCGGCGCTGCGGGTGGCCGAGCGACGGGAGCTCATCGGCCCCGTTGTCACCGTGATGTGCGATAGCTGGGACCGCTACCGCACCACGCCTTGGATGCAGGCCTGGACGTCGAGCTGAGGCCGTTCACCGAGACCAGCGAGCTTCGAATTCACACCGGTCGTGACCGTCGAAGCGACAGCGGACGTGACGGACAGTGCCGCCGGTTCCGGAGAGCTCGAGCCCGCGCTGCAGCCAGGGCCCGGGACCGTTCGCGCAGGTCAGCGCGCCGGCGGTACGGCTCTCATCGGCGTCGTCGGTGAGCCAGAGCCACCAGTGTCCCGGTGCCTCTTGCTCGGCGCCAAAGATGCCGCTGTCGAAGTAGCGCTTCCACAAGAAGCCGGTGCGCTTGAGCATGAACTCGGGCGAGCCGATCTTGAGCACCAGCCGCACGAGCGTGGTGAGCTCGCGCTCGCCGAGGTGGGCGCAGAAGAGACTCATCCCTTCGTTGGGATCGGAGTACTGCTGACCGAAGAAGCTGCGAACGATCGTGTTCCAGGACTTGATGGGCTGCCAGCTCGAGGCGAGGATGATGCGGCCGAAGAGCTCCTGCTCGCGCGGGCCGCTGTTGGAGAGCGCGGAGTCCCAGGCCTGCTGGCCGTGCTCTTCGATCGCCCACCGCTCCAGGTGGTTGAAGAGCAGCCCCTTGGCTCGACCGCTGGGGGCATGGGGTTCGCCTGGGCTCACGGCGGCATGCTCTCAGAACTGGACGCTGGATGCGATGCCATCGAGCGGGACATAGATCGGGACGCCTTCGCCCTCGAGCGTCGACTGCAGCGCAACCAAGTCGCGGCGCAGCCCGGCGCTGGCCTCGCGCAGCTGCGGCGAGTCGAAGCCGTAGTCGACGTCGGCGAGGCGCTCGATGACGTAGGGGCGAAAGAACATGAGCGTACACATCCGGTAGTTGAAGTTGTCGCCCGAGGTGACGAGGGTCCTGAGGTCGGGCTCGTCCCGGAGGTCGTGGGAGGGCGGCGCGGTGTGCAGCCGGAAGGGAACCTCGCGCTCGTTGACCTCTCCGTAGATGAAGTGATCGGCCGAGTGCGACACGGCCACGTCGAGCACGATGCTCGTCAGGGCCCGGGCCAGCAGCTCGGCGTCGTACACCTGGCTCGCGTCCGGAAAGCCTGGGAGCCACCGCGCGCAGTGGTCGGCCCAGCGAGACACCGCTTCACAAGGGCTGGCGACGATCTCCGCGCTGACCGTGCGGATGAAACGCAGCAGGGTCCGGTGGTAGTGCCCAAGGAAGTCGCCATACGGAGAGTGGATGACCGGCGCCTCGAGCTCGAGGGTGTAGCGTGGATAGGCCCGGTTCGGCGTGCCGTCCGGGTGCTCGAAGCCACGCCACAAGGTGGCGACGATCTCGTCGTGCTCCCGCTGCGTGCCGGGGTAGGGGGCGTAGAGCCGCCCCGGCTTGAGCACGGTCTGGGTGCCGTAGAGCACGGCGTAGTTCACGGCGAGCGCGAGGCGAAAATGCGGGCGGAGGAACTTCGACAGCGTGCCGCCGGCGGGGAGGCGCGTGCGAGTGATCGCATCGACGGAGTTGCTCGGAAAGTGCAGCTTCGGGTGCATGAGCAACGTGGTGAGGACTCCCGCTCCCTGCAGGGCGAAGTACTTCGCCCGGGTCCACGCGCCGCCGTGGCTGGGGTCGAACACCTCGTCGTTGACCGCGATGGCGACCAGTTCGTAGGAGAGGTCCTGGCCGCGCTTGAAGAGCACGACGCTGGGCGCCGTCGCGCTGTCCGAGTCGCTCGGGACCAGACGCATGGGCGTGAAGTCGCTCTTGAACCACCCCACGCCGTCGCCGAGGCCCGGACCCTTGGCGCCGCTGAGGTAGTCCACGAACAGCGCGTGGTCGGGCGGGTCGAAGAGAGACTCGGGCGTGAGGAACTTGGAGAAGATCCCGTCGCAAAGAATCTCGCAGAACCGGACGTCGTCCACCGGCACGAGGCCCGGGTTGCGGCGCGCCCAGAGCCACGTCGGGACGGTCTTGAGGAGGATCTGCTTGACGTAGCGACGCCCGACCTCTTTGTTCCAGTCCTTCTGGACGTCCTCGGGGACGTGCAGAACCGCCGGCGCCGCGTCCTCGAAGAAGCGCGGCGCAGGCTGTGGCCAAGGGCCGAATTCCTCTGCTTGCTTCGCCATCGTTGCCCTAAGCCTGGTGGTCGGGGACGATACCGCAAGAGGTTGCGGCGTCGAAGCACCAGTCTGGGACAAGCACCAGTCTGGGAAGAAGCCTGGAAAGCACCTGTCTCGAGGACATGTTCCGGCGCAACGAGTCCCGGTTGCTCGCCCGAGTTGAGCAGCAAGATTGCCCAAACTGAACGCGCTCGGCATCGGCTCGTGAGAACGAATGACGGTTTACGCTGGCCCGCGGATTGCACACGATGTCCGTGGCGATGGCGGATCTGGCTCTCCACTACGCAGGACCCTCGGGCCTCAAGACTCGTCGAGCTTCAACAGCGCTGCGTCGTCGACCAACACGTCGTCGACTTCGTCTCGGTCCATGAGCCACTGCCCAAGCGCCGCGGCAACATCGAAGCGGTCGCCGAGGCTCTCGAGGACCAGCGCGAGCTCGTTGGCGAAGGCTTCCTGGTCGACGCCATCGAAGAGCACGACCTTCTGTGCTCGGGACCAGTGCTCGAGGAGCGACTGGGCGGCGGCAAAGGTTGGATCCAGGGCCTGCGACGGTGCCGCTGAGGTCTCGGCCACGACCGGGCTGAGAATCAGGGGGCCGGCGCTTGCTGACTCCCATAGGGTTTCCGGAGGCGTCGTGGAACGCTCTTCGTCCAGACTGAAGTCTCCATCGATCGCGACCGGGGAGGCGACCCAGCGCACTTCAGCAGATCGAGGCGGCGGTACCGCATCGCAACGCTGCAGAGCCTCTTCGTAGCTCAGGCTCTCGTATTGGAACGGTTTGGGCATCGGAGTCTTCTCGTTGCTTGAGTCCCTACCGATATCCTCGTTGACGACGCCGCCAACTCGAGTTGGCCAAGTCGCGCGGACCTACTGCAGCACGGGCAGCTTCTTGGTCGACAGTGTCGGGGTGAAGTCTTCGTCTTTCCAGTCTTCGATGTCGAGCTCGAAGCAGCCGAAGTCGTACGGGTCGCCGGGGGCCTTGTGCTTATGGCGGAGGATCTCCCGCTTGCCTTGCTTCTTGAGCTCGTTGGCGCGATGCCAACAGTGCGGGTTGTTGCCGCGGCGACCCAGGGTGGAGTGGGTCGTGAACGAGCACCCGGCGCGGCAGACGTCGGCGTAGTAGCAGCTCTTGCAGAATCCCCACAGCTCGCTGGTGCCACGGTCACGGGTGAACGCGACTTCGGGAGTGGTGTGCCAAATGTCTTCGAGGGACAGGTCTCGAACGTTGCCGCCGATGTACGGCGCGGTGGGGAGGGAAGGGCAGCCCTTGATCTTGCCGTCGGACTCGATGCCCATCACGTACTTGCCGGCTTGGCATCCCTGCCAGTAGCGCTCCTGCTCGGGTCGCGAGCGAAGCAGCTGTTCGTGCGGGCCGTAGTAGCCGAGGTTGTTTCCGATGCCGATCCGGAACGCTTGCTTGAGCGGGATGTTCTGCTCGTGTGCGTCCTTGAGGACCTCTTCTTGGATCTCCGCGAGCGCGTCGAGGACCTCGAGCATGTGATAGGGCTGCAGGATCCACTCGGGCCGGTCTGCGGCCGCACCCATGGGCGCGGTCATCTGTGCGCGCCAGATCAACACGCCGGCGTCCCGCATCATGAGCGCGGTCTCCCGCAGCACGTGCATGTTGAGCCGGTTCACCTGGCTGTTGGTCGTGACGATCATGCCCTCGGCGCGCGCGTTGGCGATCGCGCGCATGGCCGACTCGTGGCTGCCCGGTGCGTTGCGCAGGACGTCGTGAATCTCGGCCGGACCGTCGATGGAGACGCCAATCGCGGACAGGCCGGCCTCTTTGAGCTTGCGACACTTGGTCGGGGTGAGGCCACGACCGCCGGTCTGCATCGTGACTCGGATACCGCCCTTGGCCAGGTGCGCGATGAGCTCATAGCAGTCGCTGCGCAGGTAGGCCTCGCCGCCGATCAGCGTCACTTCCCGGGTTCCCAATCGGACCAGCGCGTCGGCCACCTCGAGCATCTCCGCGGTGCTCAGCTCGTCGTCTCGAGTGGACGGACCCGCCCTCGAACCGCAGTGGGAACACGCGTGGTCGCAGCGCAGGGTGATCTCCCAAACGCAGTAGACCGGGATGTTCTTTCCAGCGTCAGATTCTCTCAAGCTACGAGCGGTCGCCACGGCCCGAAGCGTAGCACCGATGCAGGCCCGGCCCGGTTCGGTCTGCTACGATGAGAGGATGCGCTGGGTGGGTCGAGTGGTTGCTGTAGCGTTGTGCGCCGGGATGTGGCTCGCCCCTGAGATCGCATCCGCGTGTAGCTGCGCACCCTGGGTGACGATCGCGTGGCCGCAAGAGGAGACCTCCGTACCGGCCGGGTCGTATCTGCTGCTGGACCTGTTCTGCGGTGTGGAGGCGCTGCTCGTCTCCGACGTGCGTGTCGATGGTGAGCCCGTGGTGCTCGTCGATGGTCCGGCCTACGGGCTGCTGACCGTGGAGCCCACTCCGGTGGTCGGTCAGGAGGTTCAGGCACGCTTCTGTACCGAGAAAATCGAGGACGAAGATCTGTGCGATGAGGTCTCGTTTCTCATCGAGGAGCCAGTTCCGGTCACGCTCGAACCCCCCGTCCTCACGCTGGAGCAGCAGTGGCAGCCGTCGGTCTGCGCATGGGATTGGGAGTGGGGCGTGCGGGTCGTGCTCGAGGGATCGGATGCCAACGCGGGGCGGCCCGTGCTCTACGAGCTGGAGTTCGACGGCCAAGGCGGCTTCGAGCGCGCCAAAGCTCCCGACGGGTCGCACACGGTCGATCTTGACTTGCGACCTCAGCATCTTCCGGAGCCGGGGCAGGAACTGTGCGTGACGGTGCGTGCTTACGACGTGTGGGGCGCCGCCGCCGAATCCACGACCGCGTGCCTACAAATGGAGCCGGCACCCGGCCCGCAGTGTCCCAACCCGCAAGACAACCCAGAATCCTGTCCCGTCGAACCGCCGCCGGATGACGACGCGGGCTCGAGCACCACCGCAGACTCGCCTTCGCCCGACGACGACCCGGACTCCAGCACGACCCAAGAATCGCAGACATCCGGGGCCGAGCCAGCGGCAGACGGCGAGCTGCCACCCAGGGGCTGCCGGGTGGCGCAGTCCTCGCACTCGTGGTGGCTTCTGCTCTTCGTGGGTCTGCGTCGTCGCCGAAAAACCCCGTTGTCTCAGTGATCTGGAAAAATCCGGTTGTGGAGGGCACCAGCTTGATCTAAAAACGAATGCGGATTCGGATTCGTTTTATGGTCAGCGTCGCTCCCAAACTTCGGATACCCCGGCAGGCTCGCAGCCGCGAGACCCTCCGCCGCATCCTCGATGCGTTCGAGGAAGCCCTACAAGACAAGACCTTCGAAGAGGTCACCGTCGGCGAGTTGTGCGAGCGCGCCGACTGTTCGGTGGGCACCTTCTACGGTCGCGTCGAGTCCAAGGATGCCCTCCTCGAGCACCTGCGGCGTCGCGTGTACGGCGAGGTCGAGGCCCGGCTGGGGGAGCTGTTCGACCCACAGCGTGGTGCAGCGACCGACCTCGAGTCCGTGATCTCCGAGCAGCTGGACGTGCTGGTCGAGTTTCACGTGCAGCGTCGCGGCGTCATCCGGGCCGTCATCATTCAAGCGCGACGACACCCGGCGTTTGCCGAGCAGACGCAGCTGTTCAACGGCGCCGTCCTGCGCCTCGTTCGTGAATCGTGGCTGCAGCACCGCGACGAGATCGCGGCGTCGGATCCCGCGTTCGCGGCCGAACAAGCCGCGCTCATGATCGCCGGCTACCTGCGCGAAGCCATCGTGTTTCGCGAGCTGTGGCCGACCGAGCGCCCCTTCGACCGCGGCGCCCTGTACCAACACTGCAAGACCACCACCATCCGCAGCTTGATGGGCCGAGATCCACAAGGAGGCAACTCGTGAAGACAACGCAAGAATGGCTCGACGCGTATGGTGAGAGCCACACCAACCCCACCAACAAACTGATCCACTGGGTTTGTATCCCCGCGATCGTCGTCAGCTTGCTGGGCCTTCTGTCGTCGGTCCCGATGCCCTCGTTGGCGCAGCACATCAACTTGGCCACGCTGTTCCTGGCGTTCTCGCTCGGCTTCTACGGCCTGCTCTCCATGCGCCTGATGTTGGGCATGGTCGTGGTGGGCTCGGCCTGCTACGCCGCCGCGGTTGGGCTGGGGACCTTGTCCATCCCGCTGTGGATCACCTCGCTCGGCATCTTCGCCGTCGCCTGGGTGTTTCAGTTCATCGGCCACAAGATAGAAGGCAAGAAGCCCTCGTTCTTCGTCGACGTTCAGTTTCTTCTCATCGGCCCACTGTGGCTGCTGAGCTACGTCTACAAGAAGCTCGGCATCGCGTACTGAACCCCGCCGTGCGTTTATTCGGGCGGAACGACGGCAACGGGGCAGGGGGCGAACGCCGCCAGTTCGGAGCCGGCGCTCGTCAGCAGAAGTCGCACCGTGAGGGACAGGCGTCGGCTGCCGCAAACGACGAGCGCAGCCTCCGTCGTCCGAGCGTGCTTGACCAAGGATTCGACCGCGTCACCGGTCAGGACGTCCTGCGCATCCACATCGACGCCCAACGACTCCAACCACTCGGTGAGCTTCTCGCGAGCCTTCGCCGCCCGGTCGATCGAGAGCTGGGCCAACCGAGTTTGTGGGATGTACTGCGCGGCGTGGTGCTCTTCGAGGCAGTACACCGCCCGCGCGCTTCGGCCGGTCTGGCGTGCGAGCTGCGCTCCGAATCGCAGGGCCGCTTCGGACTCCGGCCCGAGGTTGGTTGCGATGAGCACGGGTCCGGCTTCGGGTGGCGGGGTGAAGTCGGGCGGCACGACGATGACCGGACCGGGGAGACGACGGAGCAGGCGGCGGGCGGTGCTTCCGAGCCGCAGCAGCGTCCGGCCCTCTCGGGGCGCGGATCGGCCAATCGCGACAAAATCCGCCTTGTGTCGCTGGGTGGCGGCCTCGAGGATCGCCGCGACATCACGCCCCGTCGAAAACTCGACGTCCTCGAGCCACGGTTCGGCCCCCGCCCTTTGTAGTCGCTGCGAGATCTTCTCTCGCGCCGCCTCCATGAGTTCGTCGGACCGAACGTATCTCTGGGCGAGACCGGGCATGTCCCCGTAGGCGTGGACGCCGACCACGGCTGTAACCGTCGGCGCGAGAGCCTCGCGCAGCCAAGCCGAAAATCGAAGGCTCCCCTCGGCGCCCTCGCGCGGATCGAGGCCGAGGATCCACTTGCGGGATTGGGCTGGGGCGTCGCTCATACGGACCGCGATCGTTCCATCGGACGGCGGGGCGAGTCGCGCAAGAATTGCACCGGATCCGATCGTGGGGCTTCAGTCGTGACCCGTTAGCATTCGCCGATGCGTGCGACTTCATCGGGTGATGGCCTCGCCCAGGACATGGTGGATCTGTCTGCGTTTCTGCGCAGCGTCGTGCAGCGGTTGCAGCCGGACGGTGCGGCCGAGGCGCTCGGGTTGCTCGAAGGGGCGTGTCGGGCTCGACGGTCGGGAGATGCCGATGCTCCTGATCTTCCCACGTTGCTGCAACGGGTCTCCTCGATTCCCTTGGAGCAGGCGGAGACCATCGTGCGGGCGTTGACGCTGCATTTCTTGCTGCTCAACACCGCGGAGCAAGTCGACCGCCTCCGTCATCGACGCGATGGCGATCATCACAGCGCTGGCAGGTTCGACGAGACGCTCGCTTCGCTGCAGCGAGAGGGACGCTCGGCAGGGGAGGTGCGGGCTCGGATTGCCAAGCTCGATGTTCGCCCCGTCCTCACCGCCCATCCGACGGAAGCCACTCGCAAGACCCTCCTCGCTCAACAGTCTCGGATCGCCGAAGCGTTGCTTGCCCGCAGCCTCGCTGCACCCGACGAGCGCGAGGGACTCGACGCAGCGCTGGAAGCAGAGGTCGAGCTGATGTGGCTGACCGCCGAGGTCGTCCGTGCCCGTCCTTCGGTGCGCCACGAGGTCAGTACGGCGCTTTGGTACCTCGAAGACCGCCTGCTGGACGCCGCGGCGGCCCTTCACGAAGTGGTCGACCGCTCGTTCGAGGCCGTGTTCGGCGAACCGCTGGGCGTTCATCCTCACATCACCCTGGGGAGCTGGGTGGCCGGTGACCGCGACGGGAACCCGTTCGTCACCCCGCACGAGACGCTCTCGGCGACGCGCCGAGCCTCGCACGCGATCGTCCGTCACTACCGTCGTCAGGTCGAAGGGCTGATGGAGCGACTGTCCCTCTCCAACACCGTGTCCCCGGCTCCTCCCGCGCTGTGGACTTCGCTTGATGAGGACCGCGCACGCCTGCCTGCGGTCTGGTCCTCCAAGGGGCGGTGGTACGAAGACGAGCCGCTTCGGCTCAAGCTTGCGTTCATGGTGGAGCGTCTGCGTCGCACCGAAGGGCGCTTCGAAGCCCGGGTTCGGGGGCACGTCGTCGAGGCCGAGGGAGCCTATGATGATGCCGACGCTTTGCGGGCCGACCTGGAGCTCGTCACGCAGACTCTCGAAGCCAGCGGCGCGACTCGGAGTTGCCGCGCGCTGGTGTCACCCTTGCGCGCCCGGGTGCGTCTGTCTGGCTTTGGCGGTTTCCGTCTCGACGTACGGCAACACAGTGAAGTCCATACTGCGGCCCTGGATGCCATCACGACGCGCGCGGGTCTTCCACCGCTCGACAGTGCAGGTCTGCGGCAAGAGCTGCTCGGGTGTCGCCCGCTGCTGAGTCCGCGGGTGCGGCTCGACGACGAGTCGATCGAGCGTACCCGGGAGGTCTTCCGCACGGTGGCGAAGGTGCAGCAGGAGTCCGGAGAGAGTGCGGCGAGTACCTACGTGATCTCGATGACGCGTTCCGCCGACGACCTGCTCCGAGTACTCCTGCTGGGTCGAGAGGAGGGCCTGGTCGACCTCGCATCCGGCTCACCGCGATCGAGCTTCGATGTGGTGCCTCTGTTTGAGACCGGAGCGGACCTCGCCGTTGCCCCGCAGGTCATGGGCGAGCTGTTCGCGGACCCGGTCTACGGCCGCCAAATCGAGGCACGAGGTCGTCGCCAGGAGGTGATGATCGGGTACTCCGACTCGGGCAAGGACATCGGGCTGCTTCCCGCGGCATGGAGCCTCTACCAGGCCCAGGAACGGCTCACGGAGGTCGCCGTCGCGGCCGGAGTGGAGCTCACCCTCTTTCATGGACTTGGAGGCACGGTCGGGCGCGGCGGAGGATCCCCGGTCGTGCGGGCGTTGGCCGCACTTCCCCCGAACACGCTGCGGACAGGCATCAAGAGCACGGAGCAGGGCGAGGTGATCTCCCAGAAGTACGGGATCCCAGCCCTCGCCGAGCGCAGCCTCGAGGTCATGTACTCGGGCTCGGTCGGGGCCTCGATGCGGGACTGGCGGGAGGGCGTACCCCAAGCCACCATGGCCCGCTTCGCGGAGACGATGGATGCGTTGGCATCGGTCAACATGCCCGAATACAGATCGCTGGTGCATGACGGTGACGCGCTGTTCCGGTTGTTCCTCGAGGCAACGCCGGTGCGGGAGCTCGCCCACGTTCACTTCGGGTCCCGGCCGGTCTACCGAGACTCGGGGTCGGAGAACATGTCGGGAATCCGTGCGATCCCATGGACGTTTGGGTGGACGCAGATGCGGCTGATGTTACCGGTGTGGTTGGGGCTCGGCACCGCCCTCGAATCCATCCTAGAGCGTCCCGGAGGCGTGGAAACCCTGCGCGAGATGGCGGAGCGGTGGCCCTTTTTTGATGACCTGCTCGCGAAGGTCGAGATGGTGATGGCCAAGGCCGACCTCGAGATCGCGGGGCTCTACGTTTCGCATCTGGGCGGCGACCCGGCGCTCTTCTCGACCCTGTGCGAAGAGTTCGAACGCACGCGTCGCGGGCTGCTGAAGGTTCGCGGCCGCGGTGCGCTCGTGGCGGATCCGACGCTGACAGCGGTTCTGGAGCTCCGGGCTCCGGTCCTCGACGCGCTGACGCTCTTTCAGGTGCACCTGCTGCAGACGAAGCGTGCGTGTGGTGCGGACGATCCTCGGTTGGCTCGGATCGACGCGGTGCTCGGCAGCACGCTCAGCGGCATCGCTCAGGGGTTGCGAAACACCGGCTGAGCGCGGAGTTGGGGCCACTCAGTCTCGCAGCGTTACTTCGAGCGTCTTCGCTTCACCGCCGCGCTCGAACTCGATCTTCAACGCATTGGCGGTTCGCGCTTCGTCGGTGAGGGCGAGGGCGAGGTCGTTGGATGTCGCGGTCAGGCGAATCCCGTTGATCGCGAGCAAGAGGTCGCCGCTCTCGAGCCCGACCATTCGAGGGGCGGTGTCCTTTCGGAGGCCGAAGATCTTGAAACCACGCTGCTGCCCGTCGTCGCCGATTGAGGGGACGAGGCGCATCTGCTTGAGCAGCGGCGAGAGCTGACCGCCGCTGCCAAAGAAGATCAGGCGGTCGACCGAGCACGGGGTCTTCGAGCAGTCGACGAACCGAGGGTCCCACTCGACCGGGACGCAGGCGCCGTTTTGCAGTTCGGTACCGAGGCCGCATCGAGGGATGTCCTTCGCAGCCCTGCGGCGCGCAGCAGCCCGGACTGCGTCAATCTGGGCGACGCTCGGGCCCGCGAAGAGTTCCGTGCACTTGGGGCCGATCACAAACGAGTTGTCGGGATTCGAGCTGCCGACGCCGGCGCCAAAACTACCGTCGCCGTTGCGGAGCCACAGCATTTCGTCGGTCGAGATGGCGATGGTCTCGGTCTTCCCTGCTTCTAGTCGATGGGTCTCGGCATCCAGGCTGGGGTTGTCCTTCGGACCCAAGGAGAACTCGACCGAGCCTCCACAGTTGTTGATGACGTCGACGTTGATGACGGGGGCGATGGCGGCTGCCACGGCCTCTGCGTCGTTGGCACCTCCACCCCTCAAAGAGTCTTGGACGAACGGCATTGCGGCGCCGCATGTGCCAAACGCCGCGAGCCCGAGAAGGAAGTTCTTCCAAGAAGGAACCTTGTGGGTGGGTACCGCGAGGTTCGAGCGTGTGCGGAGACGTTCGCACAGCGCTCCCATCGACGGGAACCGGCCATCGCGGTCGGAGGCGAGTCCGCGCGCAATCACGGCTCGCGCATCGTCGAGCTCGTCTGGCGCGAGCCCGCCGCGAGGCTCTCCTTGGAACAGATTCGCTTCGCCTTGGGTAACCGACGTCGCGAGCTCGGCCATCGTTTCGCCCGCGAACGGTCGACACCCCCAGATCGCCTCATGAAGTGCGATGCAGAACGCGAACTGGTCCGCCCGTGCATCGACCCGCGATCCTTCGAACTGCTCCGGTGCCATGTAGCTGGGCGTCCCGGCAAGCATCCCGGTGCGCGTGATCGCGGGCTCGAGAACCTGCAGCGACTCCGCAGCCCCTTCCACTTCCCCAAGCAACGGGGCACCGGGGCTGCGGGCCATGCCGAAGTCGAGCACCCGAACCCGTCCATCGTCCCCGACGATGACGTTCTCCGGCTTGAAGTCGCGGTGCACGATGCCCGCGTCGTGGGCGGCCTGCAGTCCCTGGGCCGCCTGTGCGAACACATCGATCAGGCTTGGGCCACTCGGATCTTCGAGCCACGCCTGCAGCGTCCGGCCCTGCACAAACTCCATCGCGACGAAGAGCTGTCCGTCCTCGGTCCCAACCTCGTGCACCGTGACGACGTTGGGGTGCGAGAGCTTGGCCAGGGCCTTGGCCTCGATCGTCATCCGGGCCCTGTGCATCTCGTCGCTGCGATGCAGCACCTTCACCGCAACTTCGCGGTCCAGCGTTGGATCCTGGGCGCGGTAGACGGTACCCATCGCCCCGCTCCCGATCCGCGCGAGCACCTTGTAGCGACCGACGCTGAGCGTCTCTCCCGGGTCGCCGAACATCTGCGCCCGGAGCTGAGCTCGGCGAAACCGCTCGCTCAGCGGCGCTTTCCCGCCGAAGTGCGTCGCCATCAGGCCAACCTCCGGTTCGCCCTCGGAGCCGTTGCCGTTCAAGGTGGGCATGTCTGACTGCATCATCGCTTGGGGTCGTCGCGGCACGTCGCCAAGCAATTGGAAAATGTTTGGAAAGCCCGAAAACGGTACATTGACGGCCGTGGGCGAGCTGCGGAGCGACCGGGAACTCCTCGATGCGTGGGGTTCGGGTGAGAAGATCGCGGGAGCTGCGCTGTTCGACCGGCACTTTGGCGCGCTGTCTCGCTTCTTTCGCAACAAGGCCGGTGATGCCGCCGACGACCTCATCCAGCACAGTCTCTTGGCCTGCCTCGAGGCGCGGGACCGGTTCGAAGGGAAGTCGTCGTTTCGAACGTTCCTGTTCGCGATCGCGCGCAACGTCTTGTACGACCACTACCGGGCGCGGCACCGTCGCCCCCAGCCGCCGGACTTTTCGGTCAGCTCTTTGGCCGAGTTCGCGCCGTCGCCGACCAGCGTGATCGCGGCGGCCGGTCGCCAGCGATCCCTGCTCGAAGCGCTTCGCAGCATCCCGCTTCAGTTCCAAGTCGTGCTGGAGCTGTCGTTCTGGGAGCGCATGACGGCCGCCGAGATCGGGGAGGTCGTCGGAGCCCCGGAGGGCACGGTGCGAACCCGCCTGCGCCGCGCCAAGGAGTTGGTCGCCAAGGAACTCAAGCGGATCGAAAACCTCGGGCTCCCGCTCGAGACGACGATCCACCAGCTCGACGACTGGGCCGCCGCCGTTCGCGAAGGACTCTAGGGGCCCTGGCTAGCAGCCTGTTGAGAAAGTCGACACGACGTCTCGCTCGCCCTTTTTCCCCCCTGGCGGTGTCGCCAAAACTTCCAGTACACCCGGTACAGGGGCGTTTCGGCTCCTACCCAGGAGCGAAAAATCCTTCCCGATCCGCCGCGCCGACGTTCTCAACAAGCTGCTAGCCGCACGCGGCACAATCCACCTCCGCGATTTCGACACAGAGGTAGTCGTACTGGGTGTTGCAGCAGTACGGGTCGAGGTCGCAGACGCAGTCTTGGACCTTCATGTCGTTGCAACCCGCGTCGTTTTGGGGTGCGCAGCAGTCGTCGCTGGTGCATGCATTGCAGTCGCTCTCTGCCAGGCCCACGCACGTCTCGTCCCACTCGACGTCGCAGCAGTTCGAATCGATCGCGCAGACGCACGCTTCGGTGGGCGGATGTCCGCACCCGTCGCCAATCGAGCAGCAGAGATCATCACCGAACACTCCAGAAGAGCCGAACCCAGAGGAGCCGAACCCCGAAGAGCCGAAGCCGGTCGAGCCGAAGCCGGTGGTCGGGGACGTGTCCGTGTCCGTGGCGGTGGTCGATGCCGACGCGGAATCGTCGGTTGTTGCATCGGGTTCGCAGGTCGCCCCGCAGCGAGCCTGCGCGATGTCGACGCACGAGGCACGCCAGTCGAACCCGCAGCACGAGGTGTCCATGTCACACACGCACTCTTGCACCGCGGCTTCGTTACAGCCCGGCCCTTGGTGTGGCATGCAGCAGCCTGAACCCGGCGGTAGCGTGTCCGTCGTGCCAGGGTTTGAACTCGCTGAAGGGTCGGTCGGAGTCGTCGTGGTCTGCCGTCCGCTCGAGGTCCCCGACGTGGTCGCCGAGGGGCTCGAACCGCCCGTCGTGCCCTGATCGGTCGCGCCGTCGCCGGACGGTGAGGCGAAGCAGGCAGAGGCCAGCACAACGGGCAGGCCAAGGAAGCGGGTTGATGAAGCGAGCATGCGAATCTAGAAAGGCAGTATAGGCAAAATGTAGGGGTCGTTCGCACCATGGGAGGAAATTCCGCACGTCAGCACCGCCACGGCCAAAGTGGCGCAGAACGGTCCGGAGGTTCCCGGTCGCGGGGCTGCGCGGTGCGGACACCTCCGCGGCTCAACCGCACGGCCCTGCTACAGCGCCCCGTCGGCCCACCCGATGTGTCTGAGCATGCGCTCCCTCAAGGTGCCGACCCTTGGTGCTCTGGCTCTTTGCTCGGCGTGTTTCAACCCTGAACCGCCAGATGAAGCCGCATCGGACGACGTCACCGACGCTTCGACGGGCGAAATCGACCCCACGGACGCGCCCGAAACGGTGGGCCCCGAGCCAGGATCGTCCTCGGGCGGCCCGGGCGATTCGGAATCATCGGGGGACGAAGTTCCATTGTCGGCCTGCGGTGACGGTGTCGTGCAGGGCGGGGAGGAATGTGACCTCGGCGAAGACAATCGGGACGAGGGTGCATGCACGGCTTCGTGCACGATCGCGATCTGTGGAGATGGTGAGGTCCACGAGGGCGCAGAAGTCTGCGATGACGGAGATGAGTCCGCGCTCTGCGATGCGGACTGCACCGTTCCCGTGTGCGGCGACGGGGTCACCAACCCACTCGCCTTCGAGCAGTGCGACGGCGACGACGAGGTGCTCAACGGCAGCTGCGTCTCATGTGTTGCGGTCTGCGATCCCGGCTGGTCTCGCTGCGGCGGAGGTCCGGCTGCCCCGTGCGATGCGGTCATCGACTCGCGGGTCTCATGCGAGGCGTGCGGCCATCTGTGGCGCTCTGAGCTGCTGCCCGCGTCGACGCATGTCTCGGTGGACTCCCAGTGGGGCGCGATGCCGATGGTCCCGATGATTCAATCCGCGCGTTGGGACACGAACATCGTGACCGGGTGGATCGGCTTCGATCTCGAGGATGCGGGGACACCCATTCACGTGGAGCTTGCCCGATTGGAGCTCCACGTGACCTCGTCTGGCGGTGCGCCAATGCTCGACGTCGCGGCCGACCTCGAGCACGGCTGGGATCCCGACCAGCTCACCCCCGGGACCGTCGTCGCGGCGGACTACAGCCCGCTGATGGGAGGCATGGATGTCGTCAACCTCAACATGGGGGAGCTAAACTTGGGCTTGGCCCACGAAGGCTGGATCAACCTGGGGCTCGTGCCGCGGGGTCCGATGGGTTCGTGGGCAGATTTCGAAGGGTCGGATATGCCCGACCTCGCCCCGGTGCTGCGCCTCGAGGGCTGCTTCTAGTGGTGTTCCATTGAGGGGCCTCGTGCTCGCTTCGCTTTCCCGCGCCCGAGGCTATGAGACGTGCTTGGGGCCTGAGGCGGCAGCGCCTGTTCATCCGTGCTAGAGGGCTCGAAGTGGTCGTTCATGTCGAGCCGGTCGAGCAGCTGCCCACGGTCAAGCTCACGCTGCTTGCGGGGTTTCTCGGCGCGGGAAAGACCACGCTTCTCAACGCTCTGGTGCGGGCCGAGCACGGGATTCGTGTCGGCGTCATCGTCAACGACTTCGGCCAGATCAACATCGATGCCGAACTCGTCGCGAGTACCGACGGCGACACCGTCACGCTCGCGAATGGGTGCATCTGCTGCACCATTCGCGACGATCTTCTGCTCACGCTCTTCCGTCTTCTGCACCGCGACGACGCGCCCGAGCACGTCATCATCGAGTGCAGCGGAGTGTCAGACCCGGCGGCCGTGCTGCGAGGCTTCGAAGAGGCTCGGCTCTACGACATCGTCGACATCGACGCCGTGGTCGTGGTTGTCGATGCCGAGCAAATGACGACGCTCGAGTTTCGCGACGAGCCGCTGGCCCTTCACCAGCTTGCGGTGGCGGATCTGGTGGTGCTCAACAAGGTCGACCTCGTCGACGCGGCGCAGCTCGAGGTTGTCGAGGCCAAGGTGCTCAAGACGGTGCCAGGGGTGCGGGTGCTTCATTCGGTTCGCGGGCAGGTCGAGTTCGACCTGCTGCTGGGCATCGGGAAGTTCGACCCCTCGCGTCACCTCCCCGACGCGGCCGAGGTACATGTCCACGAAACTGGACACTCGCCCTCCGAAGATGACCACGATCACGGCCACGAAGATCACGACACCGTCTATGCGACGTGGAGCTTCACCAGCGACCGTCCGCTTCAGCCGGATCGCGTTCGAGCGGCTCTCGATGCCCTTCCTGTCGGCGTGTACCGGGCCAAGGGCATCCTGCATGTACAAGGCGAGCCCAATCGGCGTGTCGTGGTGCAGGTCGTCGGAAGACGTATCGAGGTGGATCTTGGCGAGCACTGGGACGGTGCGCAAAAGCGTTCGCAGCTGGTCACGATTGGGCTGCGCGACGGTGTCGACCCGGTCGCACTCGAGGCCGCATTTCGGGCCTGCGAGGTCCAGGAGACGCCCTCTGGTGTTTCCTTGCTTGCCCAGTGGGTGCGCAGTCGCTGGCCGAAAAAGAAAGATCGAAAAAAGCCTGATCGATCTGCCCCCGAACGTCACTAGTAAGTGAGGGAGTTGGGGGCGAGAGGCCGTCACCTCCCGGGGACGTCGCAGGAGCGCAAGAAGAGCCGGATGGTGGGGGAGGAGGATTCTCCCTCACATGCTCACCCCGTTTCAGGTTCACTACGAATGTCGTCGCCAGCTTCGTGGTCAGCTTCGTGGTCAGCTTCGTGGTCAGCTTCGTTGTCAGGGGGCGCTTCTTCGACCGGGCTTGGCGGAGCGAGTCTTGTCCGAATGAATGCGCGCAGCGAGGGCACGGTGAACTCATCGGCCACGACTGCGTCCAGAGCTGTCCTGCCGGCTTCCTGAGCCTCCGGCGTCGTGTGCTCGGGCAAGTCGGGCTGCGCATGCGCGAGGAGGAGCTCAGCGAGGTAGTAGATGGCCTTCGACGCGTCTACGATCTCCGGGTCGGCGTGATACTGCGTCAGAAATCGCGCCGCCCCCTCGACGGTCTGCGGGGCGCCAATGTCTCGCAGCGCTCGCGCCACGTGGTCCAGCTCCTCGGCCCTCAGCTCTGGCTGGTCAAGGAGGGCAACGAGCGGCCCAAAGACGGCGTCTCCGCCAGCTTCCACGGCCTCCCGGGTCGCATCCCGAAGCGCGTCTCCGCGCAGCTCGGTGGAGGCGAGCTTGCTGGCCAGCGCTTGGACGGTCTGCGGATCTCCGCGGCCCCATGCCTCGGTGAGCAGGCGGTCGGCATGGTCCATGAGTGCAAGCGTTGCGTCGGAGTCGTCCACCCGGGAGATCCCGGCTGCGAGGTTGTCGACGGCGCGGCGAACCGTCGGTCTCGGGTCCCGCCACAGGAGGGTGAGAGCAAGCCTCTGAGCGGGCAAGAGCCGCTCATCGGGGTCCTCGATCAGGCCCTGCAGCAATGCGATCGTGGTGTCGCGATCGACCGCATCGTCGGCTCCGTCGACCGGTGGGCTGTGCCCGATGAACGCCGCGCCGCGGGGCTCGAGCACGCCGTCGATCTCCTGTCGGAGTCGTCCGGTCGCGCGGTCGAGGTACACGAGCGCGCCGTCGTCACGCACCAGCAGGACGGAGTCGGGCATCGCAGCAAAGTCGACGTACTCGCGCTGGTCCATCCTGGCGTGAACCCAACGCGCCCGTGACAGGCGGCCTCGCTCATCGAGGCGGACAAAGATCAGCGCGCGCCGGCCCAAGAACAACGCCTCCCGCGGGGCACCTGCGCCGGCGGGAGGCAGCAGGCGAAACACCACGCCGGCATGGTGTCCAAGGCCCGGTTCGATGCCATCGACGCGCGCGAAGAGGCGAGCGTCGTCCTGCTCGTAGTCGTAGCGGGTGCCCACGGCCAGGTCGATGAGCGCATCGCCGTCGGAGGCGAGCATGGTCTGCCCGTGCCGTTCGACTCGATCGAGCTGGACCCCGCCGGTGTTGCGAGTGCCGAGTGTGCGGCCAGTGCGGATGTTGACCGCGATGACCCTGTCCCCAGAAGGCACAAAGGCTGTCTTGCCGCTCGCCGCCGGTACGCCCAACAGCGTGGCGCTCGGACGCGTCCACCGAGTCCGGCCATCGTTCATGGACATGCCGGCAACGATGGAGCGCGCCTGCTCCCGATCTCGAGGGCGCCGGCGATCCTTCGGGTCGGTCTGGAGTGCCGTGACGATGATCCCGCGAGCCGACGCATCGAGTCCGGTGAGGACGTGACCGGGCAGCGCGTGTTGCCACAGGGTTGCACCAGTGTTCGCGTCCAGAGCGATCGCGCGGTGGCCGTAGACCGGAACCACGACCGCGTCACCGACGGACACGGGGGGACCAAAGGCACGAACGGGTCGACGCCACAGCTCGGCGCCGCTGTGCGGGTCGACCCCGACCGCTTCGGCATCGGAGAACAGCACGAGGCGAAGTGCGCTCGTTTCTTCGGGCTCGACCGCGTCCCGCACGGCCCGGGTGAAGGGTGCACCGGTGCGACGTGGCTCGAGGGCTCCCCGTGCGCAAGCGCCGAGGGATGCGAGCAGGAACGCGCTAGCGACGAGTGTTTCCAGCGATCTTGGCAACGGCCTCGTCCCGGGCGAGGAGTCGCATCAGCGCCTCTTCGACGTGAGGGGCGGTGTAGGCCCGCGCCAGTTCGACGCCGAGCACTCGGATCTCGGTGGCGGGGTCGTCCATCGCGAGCAGAGCGGCCTCGCTGCCAAAATCGCGGTCGATCGCGGCCAAGGCGACCAGCGCCCGAGCGCGAATCGTGGCCTTTCGGTAACGAGCGTATCGACGCAGCGCCGGGGCGTATTCCTCGCGCGGGTAGGCGCGGGCGTTGTCCACGAACGCGGACAGCGACTTGGGTGGCAGCCCGCCGGCGACCTTGGAGAGCACGACGTCCAGCGCCACAGGATCGGCGCGAGACATCATGCTGTTGAACAGACGAGCCTGACGCGCATCTTGATCGAAGTGGCGCGCCGCCTTGGGGGGCGTCACGCGGTCCGCGTCAGCGGTCGTGCCAGTCAGCAGCGCCAGGACCAAAACCCACATTGCTGCTCGGGCCTAGCACGGGTGCACCCGAGGTGGAAGAAACACCTTCAACGTGCGTGTAGGTGTGCGCGGAGCGGATCCGCCCCGAGCGTGGCCAGGATTGCGCAGGTGCCGCTTTCGCCGGGAATTCAGCCGAGCATCATGGAGAACGCCGCCCCGCCAGCGAACAGCAGGGCGCCCAGGAGCGCGAGCAGGATGTATTGCCACGAGCCAGCTGTGCGCGGGACTTCGCGGGCGTCTGCGGCATCGAGGGCGGCGAGCTCGGCCTCGAGGGTGGCCAAGAGAGCATGTCCTCCGCCAACGTTGGCGTCCCGGACGGACGGGGGCTTGGCAGTCACGAGCTCGGCGTGCGGTTCGACCCGCGTGCGGGTTGGAATGCGCTCGGATCCGCGCGTCGAGGGAGCGGTGTTCCCTCGGGTTGGGGCGCGCGGGGGCAGCGACGGCGCAGGAGTCTTCAAACGGGAGGCATTGAGCGGTGGCCGGTTGGATCGCGGTGGTCGATGGGGAATCGCGCGCGGAATCTTGGCTGGCGGGCGCGCGTCGATCGACGTCGCGATCCGCTCCTTCGGCTGGCGCGTGATGCTGTACCGCGTGGCCGGGCCTGAGGGCTGTGCGCTCGGTTTCGCGGGCCGTGGAATATCGAGGATCTTCGAGGGCGCCGCGCTTGGGGTCCCTGCGCTGGGAGCCTCGACGACGATCACACACTGGCTCTTGGCGAGAAGGATGATCGCCTCCAGCGTTCGGAACTCCCCCAGCAAGCCGTACGCGGACAGTTCGCGTAGGGAACGCTGGCCGTTGCAGAGGCGGAAGACCGTTCGGGCGAGCTCCCACGCCGCTCGGTTGGCGGAGTCGGGTGCGGCGTTGCCCCAACCTTCGGCGCCGCCTGTGGCGTTGGGCTTGCCGCCGGGTGGGAGTGGGCCAGGCTCGTACATCGGGAGCGCGAGCTGGCCGTGGTCTCCGAGCTTTTCCAGCATCCGGGGAAGCTCGTCTTCCCGGCGGGCCTGCTCCATCAGCAGGTGTTGCAGGCTCGGGCTAACCTCCAAGGGCAGGGTCCCCGGCTGCCATGTCACGTCGCCACGAAGGAGCGTGATTCGGGTGCCGGGGACTGAACTCTGCTTGAGCGACTCGAGCGCGCTCTCGTAGACGAACTCGCGCGCCAGCTCGCTCCAGCGAGGGTCGGGCGAATCGGACTGCGTCGGTGGCGGGGTCTTCGTTCGCTCCGGAAAACGGGTGTACAGCGTCTCGCTCCACGTGACGAGGTCGCCGAGCTCGCCGGGCCCGCAGGCGCCCGTGACTCGGCCCTTCTCGAGGTGGAACCCGCAGCCTTCCTTCCCGTTCGCCGACTCCACCAGCAGGATGCCGCTGGGCTCGTGCCCGGCCAGCGCCGCCAGCATCTCGACGGCGGGCATGCCTTCGGACGACGTCGCGGTGGTGGGGTTGAGATGGGCGACGTTGGTTGTGACTTCAGCAACCGGAACGCCGCACAGCGTCAAAATGCGCGTGCCAACCTCCACAGGCTGCGCGCCTTGGAGCTGGCTGGCGAGAAGCTCCCCCGTCGTCACCGTCTCGGGGCGTCGAAGGAGTGTTGGGGCTGCGCTGCGTTCCACGAGTCCTGAAGATCGAAGTGGTGTTGTGCGGTCGAAAATGCAACGCGTGAAGGCGCGCGTGGGGGCGGCCCGTTTTGAGGCTTTTGCTCTGAAACGGCGATTGGAGGTGGGTGAGGGTGCGATCGGCGGACCGGGTTTTCATCTTGGGAGTGAAATCCTGCCCGCCGATTTCTGTGATCTGCGTCGAGCGCGGGCCCAACGGCAATGCGCGGGTCGAGCCCCGATCCGCGGCGCGTCGGCAGCTAGCAGCTGCAAGCCTTGCTTCGGCGGGCCAGGCGTTCTCTACTTCGCCCCGTGGTTCATCCTCTCGCCGGAAAGAAGCCGCCGCGCTCGCTGCTCATCGACGTCCCCAAGCTGGTGGGCGACTACTACACCCTGCGTCCCGACCCCGCGGAGTCCTCGCAGCGGATCGCCTTCGGCACCAGCGGTCACCGCGGTTCGTCGTCGTCGATCTCGTTCAACGAAGACCACATCTTTGCGGTCACGCAGGCGCTTTGTGACTACCGCGCTTCGGCCGGCATCACGGGGCCGGTGTTTGTGGGCATCGACACCCATGCGCTGTCGCGTCCGGCTCGCAACACGGCGCTGGCGGTGCTGGCTGCCAATGGGGTGACGGCGCTGATCGATGTTGACGATAGCGTCACCCCGACGCCCGCAGTGTCGGTGGCGATCATCGCCCACAACAAGGGGCGGACCGAGGGGTTGGCCGATGGGGTGATCCTGACGCCCAGCCACAATCCGCCCTCCGACGGAGGCTTCAAGTACAACCCCCCACACGGCGGACCGGCGGGCAGTGACATCACCCAGAAGATTCAAGATCGAGCCAACGCGCTGCTCGAGGCGCGGCTCGAAGGCGTTCGGCGGGTGAGCGTGGCATCGGCGCTCCACGCAGCGACCACGCATTCGTTCGACTACATCACGCCCTACGTAGATGCGCTCGAGC
The DNA here is from genome assembly GCA_964352485.1 of uncultured Nannocystaceae bacterium. GTDB lineage: Bacteria > Myxococcota_A > Polyangia > Nannocystales > Nannocystaceae > CAJXVA01. The sequence continues at coordinate 25,586 of CAYGTG010000007.1, forward strand.
ACGTTATCGACCTCGAGGCGATCGCGGCCAGCGGCCTTGAGCTCGGCGTCGATCCGATGGGTGGCTCGGGCATTAACTTCTGGGAGCCGATCGCGAGGAAGTACGGACTGAAGATCGACGTCATCAACGACGCCATCGATCCTACGTTCTCTTTCGTCTGCGTCGACAAGGACGGCAAGATCCGCATGGACTGCTCATCGCCATACGCGATGGCCGGGCTGGTGGAACTCAAGGACCGCTACGTCGTCGCAGTCGGCAACGACACCGACTACGACCGGCACGGCATCGTCACCCGCAGCCACGGGCTGATGAACCCCAACCACTATCTCGCGGTTGCGATCGACTACCTGTTTCGGACGCGGGAGGGCTGGTCCGCGGATGCGGTCGTCGGCAAGACGCTCGTCAGCAGCAGCATGATCGATCGGGTCGCCGCAGACCTGGGACGCAAGGTCAGCGAGGTTCCTGTTGGGTTCAAATGGTTCGTCGACGGACTCGCCAGCGGCATGTATGGCTTTGGCGGCGAAGAGAGCGCTGGGGCGAGTTTCCTGCGCAAAGACGGGACCGTGTGGTCGACCGACAAGGACGGCATCATCATGGATTTGCTCGCCGCGGAGATCACCGCCAAGACGGGCAAAGACCCCGCGGAGCACTACGTCGCGCTCACCGAGAAGCACGGGGAGCCGGTGTACGAACGGCTGGATGCACCGGCAACGCCCGCCCAAAAAGCGGCTCTCAAGAAGCTGTCTCCGGACCAGGTTACGGCCGATACGCTTGCTGGCGACCCGATTGTCGCGAAGCTCACCGAGGCATCGGGAAAT
>CAYGTG010000008.1:0-6428 GCA_964352485.1 uncultured Nannocystaceae bacterium
CTCCAAGCAGAATCGTCCCCTTCGCCGCCCAATCCCGGCTTGACCCCGTCCCGTACTCCGTCCCGCCAAGCACCACCAGCGGCACCTTCTCCGCCTTGTACTTCTCCGCCGCATCAAAGATCGACATCTCCTCCCCACTGGGCTGATGCCGCGTCCAGCCACCCTCCGTCCCGGGCGCCAACAAGTTCTTCAACCGAATGTTCGCAAACGTCCCGCGGATCATCACCTCGTGGTTCCCGCGCCGACTTCCAAAGCTATTGAAGTCCCCAGGCTTCACCCCATTCGCCTGCAGGTACTTCCCCGCCGGCCCATCCTTCGGAATGTTCCCGGCCGGCGAAATGTGATCCGTCGTCACCGTATCCCCCAGCTTCGCCAAACACCGAGCCCCGCGAATATCCTCGAGCGGCGCAGGCTCCTTGCCCATCCCCTCGAAGTACGGCGGGTTGCGAATATACGTGCTGTCCCCCTCCCAAGCGTAGCTCTGCCCCTTCGGCGTATCGAGCTTCGCCCAGCTCTCATCCCCCTTGAACACGTTCGCGTACTGCTCCGCAAACTGGTCCTTGCCCAAGCACTCCCGCACCAGCTCGGCCACCTCCTTCGGCGTGGGCCAGATGTCCTTCATGAACACATCCTTCCCGTCCTTGTCGTGCCCGATCGCCTCCGTGTACGGGTCCCAGTCCAGGTGTCCCTTGAGCGCATACGCCACCACCAGCGGCGGCGAGGCCAGGTAGTTCGCCCGAATGTTCGGCCCGATCCGCCCCTCGAAGTTGCGGTTGCCCGAGAGCACCGAAGTCGCAATGAAGTCGCCCTTGTTGATCGCCTCGACGATCTCCGGATCCAGAGGCCCGCTGTTGCCAATGCACGTGGTGCACCCGTAGCCCACCGTGTGGAACCCGAGCGACTCCAGGTCGTCCATCAGGTTTGCCTTCTCCAGGTAGTCCGTCACCACCCGCGATCCCGGCGCAAGGCTGGTCTTCACCCACGGCTTCGTCTTCAGCCCCAGCGCCTTCGCTTTGCGTGCCACCAGCCCCGCCGCCACCATCACGCTGGGGTTCGACGTGTTCGTGCACGACGTAATCGCCGCGATCACCACATTGCCGTGCCCGAACGCGAACGTCTCCCCTTTGTGCGTCACCGACACCGTCTTGCCCCGGTCCGCCTCCGGCACCTGGTCCACCACCAGCTTCTGCCAAGCCTCCTGGGACTTCGTCAGCGCGATGCGATCCTGCGGACGCTTCGGCCCCGCGATGCTCGGCACCACCGTGCCCAGGTCCAGCTCGATCGAGCTCGTGAACACCGGATCCGGCGTCGCAGACGTCCGGAACATCCCCTGCTCCTTCGCGTACGCCTCCACCAGCTGCACGCTCTCCTCCGGCCGGTTCGTAAACCGCAGATACGCCAGAACCTCGTCGTCGATCGGGAAGAAGCCACACGTCGCCCCATACTCCGGCGACATGTTCGCGATCGTCGCCCGGTCCGGCAGCGACAGGTGGTCCAACCCAGGCCCGTAGAACTCCACGAACTTGCCCACCACCCCGTGCGCCCGGAGCATCTGGGTCACCGTCAGCACCATGTCCGTCGCGTTGGCGCCCTCGGGCAGCTTCCCTTTCAACTTGAAGCCCACCACCTGAGGGACGAGCATCGAGATCGCCTGCCCCAGCATCGCCGCCTCGGCCTCGATGCCGCCCACGCCCCAGCCCAGCACCGACAGCGCGTTGATCATCGTCGTGTGCGAGTCCGTGCCCACCAGCGAGTCCGGATACGCCTGCGTGACCCCGTCCTTCTCTTTGGTCCACACCGTGCGCGCCAGGTACTCGAGGTTCACCTGGTGCACGATCCCCGTGCCCGGAGGCACCGCGCGGAAGTTGTCGAACGACTCCGCGCCCCACCGCAGGAACAGGTACCGCTCGCGGTTGCGCAGGTACTCCATCTTCACGTTCAGATCGAACGACTTGTCCGACCCGTAGCTGTCCACCTGCACCGAGTGGTCGATCACCAGGTCCACCGGCTGCTCGGGGTTGATCTGATCCGCGCTCCCGCCCAGCGCCACCATCGCGTCCCGCATCGCCGCCAGATCCACCACCGCCGGCACGCCCGTGAAGTCCTGCAGGATCACCCGCGCCGGGTGGTACGCGATCTCCACCGACGGCGTCGCCCCCGCATCCCAGCCCGCCACCGCCTCGATGTCGCCTTTGCTGACCGCGTTGCCGTCCTCGTTGCGCAGCAGGTTCTCCAGCAGCACCCGCAGCGAGAACGGCAGCTTGTCCACGTGGCCCACGCCGGCCTTGCTCAGTGCGTCGAGACGGAAGATCTCGTAGCTCTTGTCGCCAACGGCGAGGGTGGAACGGGCGCCAAAGGAATTCTCGTTGTTGCTCATCTCAGGTGCGTCCTGCCTTCACCCCAAAACGAGGGATGCAAGCGCGCGAATCCTTGCATCGAGGAGGATTTCGGGCAACCGCGCAGCGCCGACTCCGCGCACGCGACCGAACCCCAAGCCGCGGTAGACTATCGGAGTCATGCAGCCGCTTCGGACATCCCTCGCAGCGATGGCCTGCGTGGCGCTGGCCGCCCTCCTGTCCGGATGTGGCCCACAAAATTGCGGCTGCGGGGCCAGCCCCGACGACGCCCTCGCCCAGCACGACCTCACCTTCCCCGGAGAGCACGAGCTCGCCGACGGATGCGCCTGCCGCTGCGGCGAAGGGTCGCTGCAGCCGCGCGCCTACGACGATGAGGGCACCTGCGCGTACGAAGGCGAGACGTGCACCGACGACGAGGGCTACCCGGCCGAGCTCGTCTGCTCGGGGTGAAGCCCGCGTGAGCCCCGTCCCGGCGGACTCTACAGGTCGAAGTGAACCACGATCGCGTCCGTCGATCCGCGCAGGTGGGGGTTCACGTTGAACGGCCAACCGAGGAACACGTCCATGGCCCCGCCCACAACGGCCGAGTCTTCGTTCGTCCGCATCGCCGGGTAGATGTCGTTGACGGAGTAGGTTCCGTCGAGATCGCTGTTGACCAGCCCCTCGCCCGCCAGCTGCTCGTCGCTCCCTGTGGCCGAATAGGTGGTCAGTGAAAGCAGCCCCTCGATGCCGGAGACCCGGTACAGCAGCACCTCGTCATCCGAGAACGCCGCGATGGAAGAGGCTTCATCCATCATCCACCCCGCCGTGGCCCCCCACGCATAGGTTCCGTCAGCCTCGAACACTGCGACGTAGATGTCTGCGTTGACGCCATCAACATCGGGTGACTGATTGTCGTAGGGAAAGACGTTCTCATAGGTGACGCCCCCCAGCTCGACAGAGCCCAAGAAGGCTCCCGTCACCGCGACACGCCCGGTTTCGTCAACCACCACGTCTCTCACGAAAACCCACTCGCCGCCGACAGGAGCGGACCATAGGAGGTCTCCGCTCTCAGACAGTCGGGCAAGCAACGTTTGTGAGGTCCCCGCGTTGAACGGGACGATTGTTCCACTCCCCAAATCGACCGCTTTGATGTGGCTGAGGTGTACGTAGGTGCTGCCGTCGTCGTGGAGTGCGAGGACCGGTTGGGTGAGTCCCGTTGGCCCAGCCGCCGCCGGAGTTGCCAAAAGCGTCTTGGCGAACAGCAGCGAGCCGTCGGCGTCATACTTGGCCACGAACCCATCGGCTTCAGACACCGTGACGGGGCCTCCACCAAAGTCCGCGCTGCCTTCCACGCTGCCCGAAATGCCGATCCTTCCGGCGCTGTCACAATCTACAGAGAGGATGCTCGGGCGGGAGCTCTCGGCGAGGCTTTGACTCCACGCGACGGATCCGTCATCGGCGATGCGTGCGACGAAGGCTCCTTCTTCGAGGATCGTATCTCCAGCGACCACCGAGCCCGCGGACGCCCGGCCCGTGACAACGATCGTCTCGCCGCAGACTGCGAGGTGGCCAAATCCCACAGCACCCTCCGCTGCGAAGTAGCTGCTCCACAACAGGTTGCCCTCCGGGTCGTGACGAAGCAGCATCGCGTCGGTGTCGCCCCCGTGGGTGTACTCCGTGTCGCCGAACGTCCAGGTGGGGGTGGGCTCGTCCCGGAACACCCCGCTTGTGATGCCCATGATCGTGTCTCCAGATGCGGTCAGCTCCAGCACGTCGAGCCGTTCGGTCGCAGCCGACCCGCAGATCAAGGACCAGGTGTGCGGCTCGTTCGGCTCAGCCTCGATTCGCTGGCACCCCCCGATCGCCTCGGTGCCGTCATCCTCGGTGTCACCACCGGAGCCCTCTTCCGTCCCGGCACTCTCCGAGGATGCCTGCGTGCCCTCCGTCCCCTCCGTCCCGCCCATACCATCGGTCTCCGCAGGAACGTCTCCAAGGTCGGCATCATCGACGCACGCCGCGAGCATCAGCACCGTACCCATCAGGGCAGCGCGAACGACGACGCGTGGCATGCGGGAGTTCAAGTCAGTCTCAATCATGCCCGTGGGTTGCCGCCGCCTGCGATCCCCCGTCACGGTTTTTTTGCACATGCGGCAGAAACCCTCTTCGCGACCGACGGCGTTGCAGCCTTTTGCACCGCCTCGAACTCTCGCAGGTCGGTGGGGCGACCGAGCACGCACCGTGCTGCAAGCGCCGCAGCGCGGGCCTCGAGCTCCAACGCGCCCCCTTCAAAACGAACGCCGTGCGACTTCGCCAGCGACAGCGCCTGCGCTGCATCATCGAGATCCAGCGCCTTCCACATCGAGCCGACCAGCCTCGCTTCTTCGGCCAAGGTGCTGGCCGACGCAGGGGCGATGGGTTCTCGCTGGGCGCCGGCAGACGCGTCCAGACTCCGAACGCGCGCTGCACGTGCGACGGGCTCCGGCTCGGAGGGCAGCTCGGGCGCGGCGACCGGGGCCACGCCCACGGACACTGGCGGTGCTGCAGCGCGCGGAGGGGGTGGGACGACGGAAGCAGGCGCGGGCGAGCGCTCGGAGGACACGGACGGCCCTGCGTGCGGCTCGGGTTCCGCAGCGGACCACCGCACGACCCCGACGGCAGCGGCAGAAGCCAGCGCGACGCCAACGGCGACCTTGATCGCCAGCCCCACGCCTTTGGCCGCCGTCGCAACCTCTGCGACCGGCACATCCGAGCCACCACCGCCACCACCGAGGCTCCCCGCAAACGCGGCCCACGCCTGGTCCTCCGCACCTTCGGGCGGAACGTCCTTCGCCTTGGCGGTCGCGATCAATGCATCGAGGGCGTCGTCGTGTTTCATGCCGTCTCCCGTTCTCGGCGGGCACGCATGCGGCGTACCTCGATGGTGATGCGCTGCCGAGCCAAGCGAAGGCGCGAGTGCACGGTGTTCACGCTGACGCCCAGCTGCGCGGCGACGTCTGCAGCGGGAACGTCCTCGAGCTCGAGCAGGACGAACACGTCGCGCTTGTCGGGATCGAGTTTGGAGACCAGTCGGTCGAGTAGGTCGACCGCGGCGTGGCGGGTCGCCAGGTCGGAGCGCGGGGGCGCCACCATCATCGCGCCCCCGACCTCGTGACGCTTGGCCCGACGCGCTTGGCTTCGGTGATGCATCCGCGCCCGGTTGACCGCCACGCCATACAGCCACGTCTTGATCGAAGACCGCCCCTCGAAGCGCGCCCGGTCACGATGCGCGCTGAGGAACACCTCCTGCACCACGTCGTCGAGCTCGGCCGGGTCCACACCGCACCGCCGCACCGATCGCCACACGAAGGCGTAGTGCTCCCGAAAGAACGCCCGAAAGGGATCGGGCGCATCGGGCGCTGCTGACTTGGCGAGGGCCACCTCCCCCCTTGTTGCCGCAGCGAGGACCACCACGTCACGGAAAAACCTCCGGCCTCAGAATACGAGTTCGAGCCCGGCCCGGACCCGTCCCGAGACGATGGAGGACACGAAGACCTCGTCCTGCTCGTTACTGGCGTGAAACACCGGTCGCTGGGCGCCCACCTGCAGCTCCGGCATCAGCCACAGGGACACCCGAGGATGCACGGCGGCCCGCAGCGACGCGGACGCGAGCCCGGCGATCCACGGCAGCGCGGCGTCGGAGGCGTTGTCGAGGCCCACCGAGCTCGCGCGCACCTGCCCCGCCTCGACCCCGGCGCAAAGCGGGAGCGCGAGCCGGTCGGTCAGGGGCAGCACGCCGCACCCGCGTCCGGCTACCGACCACCCCAGCAGGTCCGCCCCCGAGTCCGGGCTGGTGTTGAGCCGGACGCTTCGAGGCACACCAAGGAGTCCCTCCAGCTCGGCCGCCCACCATTGGCCGCCGATCGTGGCCGCGAGCCCAAGGTCGCCGCCCACGGGCAACCAGCCGATGCCCACGCCGCCGGCAAGGCGCAGCCCGTAGCGCAGTGACCTCTGCGGGGGCTGTGGCGCCGAGATTTCCGGCAGGGCCTCGGTCGGCGCGGTGGGAGGCTCCGGGCTTGGCTCGAGGACTGGCTCGGCTTCGTCTGCGGCAAC
>CAYGTG010000008.1:6438-8880 GCA_964352485.1 uncultured Nannocystaceae bacterium
GTGCTGACCACGACCGCTGCCGTCTCGGCCAAGCCCTCACAATCGATGTCCTCGATCTCGCGCGTCTGAACCTCGCCGTCGGCATCGGTCGTGGTCAGCACGAGCAACCAGGTTCCGCTGTCCCCCTCGGTGACCTTCGCCTCCGCGCGCACCCCAGCCGGCGCGGACGCGTCCCCCACATATCGCTGCACGCGCGCCCGAACGTCCTGCTCCGAGGGACACTGTTGGGAAGCGTTCCAGCGGAACTCGACCGGGTCGGCGAGCATCCAGGCGATCGTGATGGCGGGTACCGGCATTCGAATGGCGGCCCGAGCGTAGCAGCCCCTGTCGCGAGCCCAGCGATCAGAAGGCCCACCGTGAGACGAACGCATGCGGCTCGGTACCGAGACCTGGGTCTCCATAGTCGACGACGTACACCGAGCCGTCCTCGCCAACCGTTGCCGCGTTGCCGCGCTGGGAACGCTCGTGCGCTCCGGGCCCAACACCTCCTGAAGTACCGCGCCTGAAGCGTTGTCAAAGACGTCCAGTACGACGAAGCCCGAATCCCAGGCCCGCTCGACGTTGCGGATCTGATCGAGGATAGTAGCGCTGCTGGAGGGCTACGCGTCGCACAGCCTCGCGGCCCCGCTGGTCGCGACGTTGAAGTTGAAATCGACGTTGAAGTTGAAATCGAAGTCGAAATGGATCTCGCCCCGCTCGGGTAGCCTCAAACTCCTTCGGCGTGCCATGAACCTCAGCCACAACACCGTGCTCCTGGAAAGCTCGCTCGGGACGCTCGACGACGCCGTCCTGGTGGCCTCGTCTGTCTTCGCTGTCGCCTTGTTGGTCTTCATGCTCGCCTGGGTCGGGCGGAGTGTCCGGAAGATGAACGCGGTGACACGCGATCGCACTCCAGCCTTCGAAGATCCGCTGTCGATGGTCCGCCTGCGTTCAAACCCCGGGCCCATCGCGGCACGGCTCTCGGACCTCATCCGCAGCGTTGTCGTGGTCGAGGTCCAGGTGGGCGGACAAAAACCCCACGCTGTCCCCCACACCCGCTACACAAGCTTCGTCATCGACGCGAACGGCGAGACCCATGACCTCGAAACGGGGCTCAATGCGGACGAAATCGCGGCCAACGCCGCCTGGGCGGCACAGCTCTTCTCGGTCCCGCTGCGCAACGAATCGTCGGGCCAAGCGCCGACCTCGTGGCCCATCGAGCCCGACGACGACGACGAAGCCGCGGCGTTTGAGCGAAGCCTGGTGCGTCGACGATGGGCGAAGGCCGCCACGGCTCTGTCCATCGCCAGCGCGTTGGGAGCAGGCTCTTGGGCCTTGTCCCATCAGCGTCAGGCTCAGTACGAGGAGGAACTCGCTGCCTACCAGGCGCACCGGCGAAGTTCGGACGAACTGCTCTCAAGAGCATTCGAGCGAGCTCTGCAAGCGGAGCGCACGGGGACGGAGCTGGAGCCCACCGAGGAAAACCTCGCCGCCCAAGACGCGGTCCTCGAACTGGTCTTTCCCACAGAGCCCCCCGCGCTCGAGCCCTCCCTTCCGATCGGGTTCGGTTTCTTCTGCGCGGGCCTCTTCGGCGTTGCCGGTATCGCGATGCTGCGACGTCGCTAGCAAGGAAACACCACGTTCGGTGCTACGTGCTCGACGAACTCAGAACCTGAAGTTCACCCCGAGCAACGCGTACAGCGGCGGCGCCACGATGTCGAAGCGGCCGTGCTGTTCGTATCCGGCCCGAAGCCACACCTCCATGGGCTTCCACGGCCTCCCACCAACGCGGGCGCCGTACCGCATCGTGAACCCGCTGGTCCGGTACCACCCGTCCTGCACGTCCTCGTACACGACGTCTCGATAGGCGTCGCTGTGCTGCAGGTTCGTGCCCCAGCTGTGGTCCCACGAAACTTCCGCGGCCACGAACCAACGATTCGGATACCACCCGGGCATGGTCGCGAGCTCGGTCCCCACGCCGAGGGCGGAAACCGATCGATTCGACAGCCTCCGCAGCACGAAGCTGGCCTCGACCGGCCATGCGAAGCGGCCCACCACCAGGGTGTCGATGCGCAAACCGGAGGTCCAGCGCCAGTCTCCGAAGTCCGGCTGGGTCATCGGCAGGGTGAACTGCGTCGAGACCAGCAGGAGTCGGGGGATCGGCAGCGGGACCGCCCGCGCATAGCCGAGGGACCAGGCGATCGTGGCCCCGTCGACGCCGACGGTCGTACCAACGACGTTGGGGCCGGCCTCGTCTCGCGGTGCACTCCCCACGCCGCCACTGGCCAGCACGGAGCAGAGCACCACGGTCGCGGCAGCGATCACTGCAGCTCCAGTTGCGCGAGGTAGTCGCGAAGAATGGGAACCGTCACATCGGCCTTGGACCAGACCACGTCCGTGTGGCCAGCGTCGGGGATCTCGACGATCCGCTCGTACTCCTTCTCAACGTAGACGGGCACCTCA
>CAYGTG010000008.1:8890-25267 GCA_964352485.1 uncultured Nannocystaceae bacterium
CCGCGCGCGAGGGAAGAACGGCAGCTGCCGACGCTGAAACTCGCTCCCGAGGTCGTACGACAGAGCTCCGGTGACGAACAGAACCTCCGGCTCAACCTCGGCAAGTCCCGGCGTCCAGTCGAACCGCGTCCCCTCGATGCGCTCGAGGTACAGCTCCAGCAGCACCGCCGCACCCACCCGCCAGTTGGGGCTCGGGTCCTCGACCCGGCCGTTGGTGTCCTCGAGAAGCAGGAGCGAGGTGACGTAGTCGGCGCGCGCGTGGGTCTGCATCGAGACGAACTCCCGCGCCCACAGCAGGTCACCGAGATGCTCGGCGAAGTAGTCGAAGTCGAAGTCGTCCGCGAGCTCTTCGACGTCCCACCGAAAGCGACCCGGCTCCGCCAAGACCGCCCCCGCGACCCGCTGCGGGTGGGCGTTCATGTACATCGCCGCGTACTGCCCACCCCACGAGTGCCCAAGCAAGACCACGCGGCGGTCCCCAGCAAACGTATCGACAACCTCCTCGAGATCCGCGAGATAGGCCTCGAGCGTGAGGGCATCGAGGCCATGCCGCTGCGAGAGCCCGGCCCCGCGCTGATCCCAGAACACCACGAAGTGCTCGTCGGCCAGCGACCACCCATCGACGGGGTCGAGCAGCCGAAGCATGTATCGATAGTCATTGCCGGGCCCTCCGTGAAGCACCACCACGACCGGATCCGCGGGGTCTCCAAACGTCTCGAGGTGAACCTCGGTGGAGGACAGCTGCAGCGATGGAAGCGTGGGATCTTCGCGTACGGTGGCCGCCACCAGGTTCCCAGGCTCGTCGGGATCGAGACAGCCGCCCATCGTCAGGCACAGGCACAGGAGGCCTGCGATCGCGGTCGTCGAGTCGCGCATACACCTTGAGTGCGACGGCCTCCGCGATTTTCCCGGCCGCGCATCAGTCTTCTGCACAGTGCGCGGCGAGCACGTCCGGCTGCAGACTTCGACAGGCGCCTGCAAGCCCGCCGGCGAGCGCGATGCCCAACACCACGAGCCGCAGACGCGCCGCCGCGCGCAGGACGCCTCCGGTGGTGGTTGGAGCCGGGCGCAACAGCGTCCGAATCAGCGGCACGGCCAAGCACAGCTGCAGGACCGCGGTCGCTGTAAACAACAGCGCAAAGCCGGGGTCGTAGATCAGCTGCCCACCCAGGGCCAAGCCCGCCACCACGATGTTGGTGCCCAGCAGTGCCAACAATCCCCAGCCGCGGAGGCGAAACAGGCCCCACATCGAGACGAGCATCGCGGCTGCACTGACGAGCTGAACCACGGCGAAGTGCAAGACCTCCGGCTCCTCGTGGTTGAGCGCCGCAGCGAGCAGGTTTTCGGTGTCCGCGACCCCAAACACAAGCATGGCCAAGACGACCCCTCGATGACGCGCGAGCGGGAGCTGTCCGTCTTCGAGATTCACCGAGAACGGCCGCTGCCCGAGCAGCCACAGCCCGAGCACCGAGGCGACACACAGCACAGGCATGAGGATGGGAAGCGTGCCGGGCTGTGCCCACGAGCCCACGGTCGCGGCCAGCACGGAGGCCCACCAGAACGCCCGAACGAGGATCTGCGCCGAGGTCCGTCGCCACGTCAACAGCACCGCGCCGGCCGAGAACGCCACCACGTGAACGATCCCGTACCGCACCACGTCCTGCGGCCTGGCCCACTCGCAGGTCAAACTCCCGAGCGGATGGCCGACGATGCTCAGGACCCACGCGAGCACCACGAACAGCGCGAGCCCGAGTGCAGCCACCCGTCGCCTGCGTTCTTGGTGCTCCCGCGCGGCCAACCGCTCCAACAGGACCGCGGACGGTGAGAGCTCGACTTCGACGTCCGCGAGCCAAGCCCGAGCATCGGTCAGCATCTGGTTGTAGCGACCGCTCATGCCTCGTCCTCCTCGAGCTGCGCTTGCACGAATGCCTCGGCTCGCTGGCGTCGGGCGTGCAGCGTGGACACGGGAACACCCAGGAGCTTGGAGGCCTCCTTCAAAGACCTGCCCTCCATCGCGACGAGCACGAAGGCGAGGCGGAGATCCTCATCGAGCAGATCGAGCACCGCGTAGAGTCGCCGGACCGCATCCCGCCGGCGGACCTGCACCTCCAGATCGCTCGCCTCCGCGTCGGCCGGAGGAAGCCCCGAATCCAGGCGCCGACGACGACGTGCCTTGGCAACGTGTGCCCGGGCCACATTGATCGCGATCCCGTGCAGCCAAGTGGACAGGCTCGAGCGAGCCTCGAACGCCGCGATCCCCTCGTGCGCCCGGATGAACGCCTCGTTGAGCAGATCGTCGACCGTCGTCGGGTCCCCGGTGATCGCGACGATGCAACGCGCCAGCCGCGGACCGTGCTCGCGGTACGAGCGCGCAAGCCGGTCTTTGTCCTGGTTCTCGCTACGGCTCGCCACGGAGAAAGATCCGGCCGTCCCCGTAGCCTGCATGGTTCGGGTTGTCGACACCCCGTCCCTGAGTGACGCGAGGAAGACGGAATTCCCGATGCCCGGCCGAAAAGACCAGCAGCCGGCCGAGAACGCGCCCTACTGGTAGTTCCAGCCGCAGACGCCCGCATTGCAGACAAAGCCGTCGGCGGGCGGACAGTCGCAGGTGGAGATGCCGCCGATGTCGCAGCCGGCATCGAGTGCGTCGTCACGCAGCGAGTCCCACAGGTCGATGTCGGCGTCGGTGCGGGCGACCCAGTTGCGGGTGCAGCCACAGCTGGTCCCGGCGAGCACTTGGCCGCACTCGGTGTCGTCCTCGCAGGAACGAATCTGGGCGGTCTCCTCCTCGTAGGCGGTCACGAGCGCGACGCAGTCGACTTCGATGCAGGTCTCTTCGTAGTCGCCGCAGCAGTCGCCGTAGGCCTCGCACAAGTCGTCGCACCAGCAGCCGTTGCCTTCGCCGCCGCACGAGCCTTCGCAGGTGCCGGGCGCTTCTACGGGACAGGCGCCTTCGGTTTGCACGCTGATGCCGGCAGCCGCTGCCTCGCAGGCGTTGCCGTAGGTCACGGCATCGCAGCCGCACACGGGCGCGTAGATTTCGGCGCAGACCTCCGGCGTGGCCACGCAGGCGCCGACCGGCCCTTCGCCACACTCGGACTCGAACTCGCAGAACTCGCCCTCGCCACACTCGGACGACGCGAGGCAGTCCTGGGGCTCGGGCTCTTGGGGCTCGCCGCACTGGCCCCAACACACCGCCGGGCAGAACATGCTGTCGTCGGGGCAGTTGGACAGGCACTCGGTGTGGTCGCAGAAGCCCGAATCGCACTGCTCGTCTTGCAGGCAGAACTCGATCGCCGTCGGCTCGTCGTCGCAGACCCCCGGCTTGTCGCTGCAGCAGTCGCCGTAGCCTTCGCACAGATCGTCGCACCAGCAGTTGCCTTCGCCCGACGGGCCCCCGCAGAAGTCCCCGCCTTCGGAGTCCTCGCAGCTGCCGATCGCGTCGGCTTTACCGAGCGGGCCGCGCTCGGGCTCCGCACTCGCATCGTCAGTGGCGGGAGGGGCCGTATCGCAGGCCACAAGCGGGAGAAGCAGCGAAACGATGAGGCTCAGCTTGCGCATGGGACAGCCCGGAGTCGAGCAATCCTCGGGCCAACTCCGAGCCACCAGAAGTCGCGGAGATGGGGCGCGAGGGTCCACCCCAGCCCAAATCCACGTGGCAACAGTTGTCGCCGGTGGGCGGGGAAACGATCCCAAGACCAGTGGCACAGACTTCTCGCGCAGCGCCCGCACTGAGCCGAGCCCCAAGGCTCAACCCCCGAGTTCATGGCGTGGGCGCGACGCATGCCCGACCCCGAAGAACCCCTCAATCTGCGTGCGTATCTCGGAATCTACGGTGTCATGATCAGCGTCGATGTTCGTCTGTCCCGGAACCTGCAACAGCCGCTCAAACGCCCCTCGCTGACCGCGAGCGAGGGAAGCGGTGACGACGACTTTGGCTTGGTCGGCGCGGACCCGAATCCGACGAGTGTCGAGGCGGCTGGCCGGGCTTGAGACGAACTGGGCCACCGCCACCAGCGACAGCGGAGGGTTGTGTTCCTCCCACCCATAAAAGAGCTCGATCGTACGCTCAAGTCGCGTCGCGTAGAGGTTCGCGAGTTCTGGGGTCGTAAACACGATGGTACTTCGGCCCATCAACCGCATTCCGGACCGAAAGCTCCTCGTCGCAGCGCTCTGATGATGCGCGAGCGTGTGGCCTCCCGGCTCCACAGCGTCTCGCTCAATGCTCCACGTGACGTCGTCGAGATCGACATCCTCCAGCCGATCCAGAAGCGAAGTTCCCGCTCCTGGTCGACGTCGGGTGATGAGGGCGAGCTTCTCCTCGGCCCTACGCGACGTAAAACGGTCGTCAAAGTAGACGAGGACGAGCAGGTCCGGTTCGGGAGCAAATGCGCGGGGTACCCCCGACGCGTCCCCAAGCACCAAGCCCGCCGACGTAGGCACGACGCGCCAGGTTTCCAAGCGCCCGCCAAGAGCGCAGCGCGAGGTCGATTCGAGACCCGCACCGGGGCCTGCCAAGATGACACCAGTCATGAACGAACCCGACCACTGGGCTACCCGCGTCGAGGATTTGAGCGCCTCGCACTCGGTGCCCGAACCGTCGCGGACAACGCTGGGAATTCTCGGGTACGCGCCTGCATCGACCTCGGCATCAAACGCCCTCATGTCCCAACCGGCCACGACTTCGGCATCGGCCGGCACCATCGCGAGGACCTTTTCCCATTCGCCAACACTCTCTCCAACCCCTTTGGACACCGATCGTGGTGCTCGGGGCCCAGCGCACGCGCTGCAAGGCAATACAGTCGCGGCGACCATCACAAAAACGCAGCCGACCCCCCCGGTTCGACCGCCCGCCCGACCTCGCCGGTCAACGCCAAGCACCTTCTCTCCGAGGGGACCTTGGTTGTCGACAGAACTTCGCGGGTACATTCGAACGGCTCCCACCCAAGCGCGGTTCTCGGGGCGCTGCGGACAGTCTATCCGTTCTTGCTTGGCAGGCGCCCCCCGCGATGAACCCGGGCCAAGTCGCCCTGGTGGCACCCGGCCGCGGCTGCGAGTCAGGAGCAAAGAGAATTCGCGATCCGCCGCCCCGGGTTTCTCTTCCGCCTGCTATAGCTTTCGCATCGCGAATGCAACTCCGTTGCCGGGCCCACCAAGAGGAGGCCAGGTATTGAGCGCAAGCTCCGTTTCGACCATCCAGTCGTAGCTCAAGGCCCCAAACCAGTAGTACCGGGCTTGCGTGCCGTCCTCGAGTACTACGTCGGAGGTGATCCACTCCTGGTCCTGCGGGCGTTTGGCAGACATCGTGAAGTGGCTGAAGATCGGGAACGTATGGACCGATTCCTCAGCGCACATCCCCAGCCGCACGTGGCTCTTGACGTTGTTCACATTCGTTCCGGAAGCATTTGCGTCCAATGCATCGAACGGTTCTCGGTACGAAGTCTGGGTAACGTACGAAGAATAGATGCCGTCCCAATACAATCGCCAGTCCTGCTCCGAACTGCAGTCAGGGGCGCCGATACCCCAAACGCTTGTCCGGAGACCGCCGAGGTCGCGCGGCTGGACATCTGCATGACCGGCGGCGGCAAGCGTTCCGTGGTTCTCCTCGAGTTCCTCGGGGATCGGAGCGTCAGTGAGGCTCTGGTAGACCTCGAGAGGTGTCGCATCCCACACTTCGATGAGCTGCAACATGCGGTGGACCTCTGTCGAATCGCTTTCAAATCGCCCTCCGACGAGAATCCCTTCGCCGAGCTGAAGGAATGAAATCGTGCTGCCATCGTCGATTTCGACACGGGCGACCTCACGAAATTCCGTGGCATCGCTGGGATCCTGCATCAAGTCGGACGAGTCCTCGTCGGAAAGATCGCAGGCCGCAACGAACCCAAACAGCAGGGCTCCGAGGATACGGGCTGAACGCATAGTGGTGATATGAAGTGTCATGATGGTGTCCTGGGTTCTCGTGGGTTCTCGTGGGGTCTGCGGCCCTGCGTGATTGATGACGCGTAGCGTTCTCGTTCGCAGGTTTCGTCGCCGTATCAGGGAGCACGTCGGAACCCGAGAACCGGATCACGCGAAGCACCAGATTTTCCATCCAAGGCGTCTCAACCAAACATCCGGCGTCTCCGCCAATGACGTGTGGTTCGTAAGCTCAGGGGCCGGGGGAGAGGCGGGAGAGGCCCAGCATGAGGTGGGGCTCGTTCGGAGTCGCAGTGGGGCCGACGGGTTCCGGAGAAGTTGTTTCGGCGTGTCATGCCCGATCGACTCCGCTTGAGGCGAGCGAGGACAAGTGCGACCATCGGCGCGGATGAAGGCTGGTCGACCCAACGAACTCGAGTTGCTCTCGCAGTGGTGTGAGGGGTCCGACCGTGCGGGCGACCTCCTTCTGCGTCAGTGTTTTCCCCTGCTGTATCGGTTCTTCATCAACAAGGTCGGCGACGCGACAGACGACCTCATCCAGCAGACGCTGATTTCGTGTCTCCGTAATCGAGAGAAGATTCTCGATTCGGGCGCATTTCGCATGTATCTGTTCAAGATCGCTCGCAGTCGCCTATTCGACTACCTACGAGCGATACGCAGGCAGGCCGGCTACGTCGACGATGATTTCGAGCAGGTCTCGGTCGCGCAGACCGGGACATCGAACACCAGCCGGCTGGGACGGGCCAAGGCGGCGGTCGAAGTCCGCGAGGCGCTCCAGCGGCTGCCGGTCGAGCTGCAGCTGGTCGTCGAGCTGCACTACTGGGAGGAGGAGTCCACCGCTCAGATCTCGGCCGCGATCGGTGTTCCGCAGGGCACCGTCAAGAGTCGGTTACGTCGAGCGCGTGCTCTGCTCGAGAAGGAGCTCGGGGCCAAGGGAACGGATGCGGCCGAACTCATTGGCCGGGCGCGCCCCGAACTCGCGGCGTCCGTAGATTCACCCACCGATCCGTGATCCGATGGCCACGGGGAAGCGTTAGCAGTCGTGGATGGCGCTGGTATAATGCAAGGCGACGCAAACGACACGCGACCGGGGCTCGCTGGGCCCGATGCTCTCGATGCATCGGTCCGCCTGGCCCGGCTCCGGCGCCGCATGTTTGCGCGTGTCGAGGTCCCTCGGATCGCGCAGTACCACGTCATGCGCAAGCTCGGCGGCGGCGGAATGGGCCTGGTGTTCTCAGCCTGGGATCCGTCTCTCGATCGGCTCGTCGCGATCAAGGTCCTCCGTGAGCCATGGAGTGGCGAGGCCGGAGACCAGCTTCGGCGAGAAGCCATGGCACTTGCGCGCCTGCGGCACCCGGTCGTCGTATCAGTATTCGAGGTTGGTGAGCACGAGGGTCAGGTTTATCTCGCGATGGAGTACGTGGAGGGGGGCACTCTGCGCAACTGGGTTCGCCAGTGGCGAAGCGACCCCTGCCAAGACGTCGAGCGGCTTCTCGGAGTGATCGAAGAGGTCGCTCGAGGCCTTGCTGCGGCCCACGAAGCCGGAGTCGTCCACCGCGATGTCAAGCCGGAGAACATCATGATCGACGCCGACGGACGCGCGCGGCTCATGGACTTTGGGCTCGCACGGCGTTCCGGCTCGTCCGAGCCAACACTCGACCCCACGCGGTCACATCCCCCGTTCGCCGTTGACCAGCGGTCGACAGCGGGCTTCTACGGGACGCCCGCCTACATGGCGCCCGAGCAGCTGTCGGGCCATGGGGCGGGTACCGGCTCCGACCAGTTCTCGCTTGCAGCGTGCCTGTACGAAGCCCTCGCTGGTCGCAGCCTCCGCGAAGGGTCCGAGCTCGAGGTCCAGCCGTCGTTCAGCACCGCGGCACTTCGGCGTTGCGAGCCCTTGCTTCGCCAGGCTCTGGCAGCGGAACCGTCCCGACGATTCGAGTCGATGGACGCGTTTGCTGATGCGCTGGCGCGGCTTCGAGCGCCGAGCAAACGGCAAACAGGATTGTGGGTCGGAGGGCTGATCGCAGCGCTGGGGCTGAGCGTTGGCTTCGCCGTCTCACGGACCGACGCACCCTCCGCGTGCACGGGAAGCAAGGCCCACTGGGACGATATTTGGGACTTGGCGAGGGCCGACGGGATTGACGCGGGTATGGCAGCTCCCGAACGACCCTTTGCTGAGGAGACGTGGTCGCGAGTCCGGGGCGAGCTGGATGCCTATCGGGCAGCTTGGATCGAGGCCCACCACTCCACCTGCGAAGCCGCCCATCAGCAGCGCGAGATCTCCACGACACAGCTAGATCTTCGTATGGCCTGTCTGGACGATCGTCTTCGTCGCGCGACCGCGTTCGTCGACCTGCTTGAGGCACAGGGACCCGGCGGGCTCGCGTCGGCCGACCAGGGACTTGAGGCACTGCCTCCGATCACCGACTGTCGGGACCCTCGCTACGTCGGGCGGCAGGGATATGGCGAACGCGACCCAGAGGCAGCCCAAGACATCGATCGCAAGCTTGCCGAAGCGAGCGCCCTGTTGGCCAGCGGGGCCAGTGAAGCAGCCCGCGACGTTGCTCTGCAGGCGGTCGAGCTGGCCCAGGATCAGCGGGATACTCCCGCCCACGCGCGCGCTCTGCTCGCCGCGGGGAGGTCCCATGCGCGACTGTATGAATCCTCGAGCGCCGAAGCACGGATCAGTGAGGCGTACGCGCTCGCTCGCCGGGCACACTTACCCGACGTTGCGACTGAGGCTGCGACTGCCCTCATTGAAATCACGGGTCTCGATCTTTCCCGTTTCGACGAGGGCTTGTGGTGGCTACGCATCGCCGACCTGGAAGGCGCAGACCTCGAGCGACTGGACCTTGACATCGCACGGGATGCCGCCGGGATCGAGATACTGCAGGAGTCCGGCGACAACGCCGGGGCACAGCTTCGCGGCGAACGGCTTCGGTCGCGCCTGCGCGAACACCCGGAGCTGGACTTGCTCGTTCGCGGCCGTGCCGAGCTGCGCCTGGGCTGGCTCGCGATTCAATCGCACGACCCAGAGGGCGGCCGGGCGCTGCTCGAGCAGGGCGCGCAGAGATTCGTAGAAGTCCTGGGCTCGGACCATCCCGCGAACGCTCGTCCTTTACAGGAACTCGCCTTCGCGGCCCGGGTTCGCGGGGACATGGCGGAAGCCGAGGCGTACTCGACCCGTGCTCTGGCGCTGGCCGAGTCCGGCGTCGGACCACGCCACATCTCCCTAGCGCAACAGCTCGCCTCCTACGCGATGTCGAGTGCGAGCAATGGAAAGATCGAGCAGGGGGTCGCCGCGTACGACCGGGCGCTCGCGCTCGACGATCCCCGTCCGCTGGACGCGGTGACACGAGCCAAAATGCACTTCCGCAAGGCTGAGATCCTGTCGGGATATGATCCTACGACC
Source organism: uncultured Nannocystaceae bacterium (assembly GCA_964352485.1). Lineage (GTDB taxonomy): Bacteria > Myxococcota_A > Polyangia > Nannocystales > Nannocystaceae > CAJXVA01. Next base: position 18,222 of record CAYGTG010000008.1, read on the forward strand.
GCCCTCCAGGAGGAGGAACTCGCCTACGAACTTGCTCGAGAAGCTCTCGGAGAGCAGCATCGGGACACGATCCAGTACCTCGCGGGCCGAGGCATGTCGCGGGGCGCCTTGGGTCGTGCCCAGGAGGCGCGTGAAGACATCAAGACGGGGCTGATTCTTGCGAAGGCGGTCCTGGGCAGCAACCATCCAAGCCTCGCGGTCATGCACTCGGCGTTCGCAACTGAGCTGCAGCGGGCGGGCGAGCTCGAACAAGCGCTCGAACATCACAGCGCCGCCCTGGAACGGTTTGAAGCATCGTACGGCGGCGACGCACACGCACTGATCGCGCCGCTGGTCAACCTCTGCGGCGTGCTGGGGTTGCTTGAGCGACCACGGGAGGCTCTCCCGTTCTGCGACCGAGCCCTGGCCATCGAGGATGCACGGGGCGTTCCCAGGAGCCTGGCGCGACCCGACATTCACAACAATCGCGGCATGAACATGGTGTCCCTGAAGCGCTACGATGATGCAGCCGCCGAATTCGAGCGCGCGCGTCAGGCGTGGCAGGAGGTACTGGGCCCGGACACGTATGAGGAGAGCATCACCATCGCGAACCTTGGATCGGTGGCGGAGGCCCAAGGCGATCGTGATGAAGCCGCCTCTCGGTTCGCCGAAGCCGTCCGCATGCGCGAACAGGCGCTCGGCCCTGAGCACCCTGCGATGCAGTACGTCCGCGAAGGCTTGGCAAGAAACCAAGATTGAAGACCCGCGCTCCGCGCGAACACCTTGGTGATCCGCCGCGAGCACCCTGGCGTTTCATACAGCATGACCCAGCCGCGTCGCCTCGCTCCGTTCATGACCGCAGCCCTTCTCTTTGGCGGGGCATGCTTCTCGCCTCCTCCAGCCTCCTCGGGGCAATCTGGCACTGAAGAGGACAACGACTCAGACGCGAGTTCCGAAGGCGTGCCCAACAGTACGACGGACCGCGTAGGCGACTCGACGACGGGCGACGACGGCCCGGCATCCACGAGTTCCTCAACGGCATCCAACGCCGAGACGAGTTCGGTCGATTCCTCGACGACACGCGCTGAGACCACGATCGCGGACCCGAATGGGAGCTCGACAAACGGATCCTCTGAGGGGTCGACGGGCCCCATCGACGAAAGCCGGACTGTCTTTCTACGACCTCTAGCTGGCGCGCCAATGACGTACAACGGGGTGGAGGGAGCCGACGCGTTGTGTCAGCTCGCCGCTGATGTCGCCGATCTGCAAGGCACGTACATGGCATGGCTCAGCAGCTCGCCACAGACTGCCGTTGCGCTTCGGTTCTCACAGGAAGGGGGTCCGTTTGTGCGCCCCGACGGAGTCGCCATTGCTCAGGACTGGAATGACCTGACGGACGGTAGTCTCGAAGCCCCGATCCTTCTCGACGCTGCCGGATTCGAATATGCCCCCGAGGCCCAACCGGAGACCAGAGTCGTCACACATACGAACTCTGACGGAAGCTATGCCGGAGTTCTTTCGCCCTGCAACGGCTATATGAGCGATACGCCAATCGAGCCCTTCGCCGCCGACGCAGCTTCAACCACCGAATCATGGACCGCCAGCACGGACGGTTGGGCGTGCGACAACGCACTCGGCGGAGGAGGCCCAAGCTTGTACTGTTTTCAGCAATAAGGCGAATGCTTGCAAGCCTGCGCAGCCACGCTCATTGTTCGAAGCAATAGAGGCTTGGCCCGCCCATATCACCGTCTCCGCAGGGCCACGTTTCGCCGCCAAAGGTCCAGGAAGGGCCGGTCTCGCTGGCGATGCCAACGATCGGCGCGACGCCCTGCGCGGCGGAGAACCCCACACAAGCGCCAAAGTCCCCGATCCCGGTTCCATCGATATTGGTATGGGTTATGACGAAAGTCTCCGGCTGACTGCCAGGGTCGTAGGTCATGCCGTCCGCGGCGACCAGGATAGGAGCCGCCAACGTCCCGTCCGTCAGGTCGCCCCAGTCCAGTGCGATCTCGGTTCCGTCGGTCAAGAAGAACGGCCCACCATCGTGCGAGAAACGACCTGCCGCAGATGCCGCGGCGGAGACACTCAGCCATGCCATGTACGTGCCTTGCAGGCCTGCGTCATCGGCTGCGTCTTGGCACCGCGCGTCAGCTCCGGCCAAGCCACCCAACCCCGCGGGCGGACCGACTCGCGGAAGCAGGAACACCGTTCGACCCGAAACCCGCATTCCGCTGGAACTCTCGGATTCCGATCCCGTCGCACCCCATTCCGGGCCCCCGGAGGCTGAGGATCCGACCACGGATGTCGAGGCATCCGTACTCCCGCTGGTGACCGTTCCGGTGCCACCACGAGTCATTGCTCCACCGTCGCTCGCAGTCTCCGACATCGGCTCGCCTGACGTCGCCGGACCCGTGGTCGTCGAGGTGGCGGCCGATTCGACTCCACCAGTCCCGGCAGGCTCAGAGAAACACCCGGATATTGCGAGGCCGGACAAGGTTGAGAGGAGGGCACAGGCCAAAGATGTGCGGGGAGTCGTCACTCCAACAATAACGCCGCGTTGCCGCATGCGGATCACGGATCCACAGGTAACAGCCCAAGCCAGGTGTGGACGATCTACCGAACCTTCAGGCCTTCAGGCCTTCAGGAATCCCCAAGAATCCAGAATTCACGACGACCGAAAAGCACCACGGGCGCACCAGCGGATACGGTAGAACTCCGAACTCCGACCTGCTCGCCCCTTCGCTCTCCGTCTCTCCGTCGCGAAACTCGTTGGGGTGGTGCTGTACATCCTCGTGCTCCTGGGCTTCGGGGCTCCGCCGGAGCACCCCAACCGCCTCAGCGCGCTGCCTCAAGGAGCGTTCGAGTCCCGAGCCGAAAGAAACGCGGAGCGGCCGCGGCCAAGCTCGGCGGGCTTCGATGTCGCAAACGTGCACGACGGGTGGATCGTCGCGTTGCGAGGCTCCACAGACAAGGCCGAGCCGGTCACCGGACCGCTCGCGGGTCGCACCGTGTGCGTGACCGGAAAGTTCTCCAGCATGAAGCGCAGTGAAGTCACCGAGCTGTGCAAAGCGCACGGAGCCCGCGTCAGCACCGGCGTCACCCAGGCCACCGACCTGCTCATCGTCGGAGAAAAGCCCGGGTCCAAGCTGGTCAAGGCAACGGCGTTGGGGATCGAGGTCATCACCGAAGCCGATCTCCTGAGCAAGCTGACGCCAGGTCGCTAGCGGTCCAGTCCGTGCGGTAGAAGGGCCACGGCTCGCCATGTCGCTCTCCGTCGCAAAACTCGTTGGGGTGGTGCTGTACCTCCTCGTGCTCTTGGGCATCGGCGTTGTCGCGTCGCGGCGGATGAAGGACATGCGCGACTACTTTGCTGGCGGCAAGAACATGGGATTCTGGTCCGTCGCATTCTCGGCCCGCGCCACCGGGGAGTCGGCGTGGCTGCTGCTGGGCCTCACCGGCATGGGGGCCATCCATGGTTTTCACGCGCTGTGGGTCGTCGTGGGCGAGGTTGTGGGGGTGGGCGGCGCCTGGCTTCTGATGAGTCGGCGCTTCAAGGACCTCACCGACGAGTACGACTCGCTGACGATCCCCGACTATCTCGAGTCGCGGTTTGGCGACACCTCCAGGCGCCTGCGGGTGGTCGCCGCCGGCTCCCTGATGGTGTTCGTGACGATCTACGTCAGCGCGCAGATCGATGCGACCGGGACCGCGTTCGAGACCTTTCTCGGCTGGAACTACTACACCGGCATGATCGTCGGCTTCGTCGTCGTGCTCATCTACATCATTAGTGGCGGCTTCGTGGCGGTGGTGTGGTCCGACGTCTTTCAAGGCGCGCTGATGGGGTTGGGCTTGGTCTTGCTGCCGATCGTGGGGCTGATCCACGCAGGCGGTTGGACCCCGGTCTCTGAAGGCCTCACCGCGATCGACCCCAAGATGCTGGAGTTTGGCCTGGGCGACGGTTCGCTCGCCGTCCTCTCGACCATCGCACTGGTCGCCATCGGGCTGGGCTTCCTCGGATCGCCGCAGATCTTCGTCCGCTTCATCGCCCTGCGATCACGCGACGAGATCAACAAAGGTGCCGCGGTTGCGATCGGCTGGACCCTGTTCGCGGACGTGGGCGCCGTGATGACGGGCATGATCGGGAGGCACCTGCTGACCTCGCCGAATCAGGACCCCACCGAGGTTCTCGGCAAAGGTGCGGAGTCCGTGCTGCCCATGCTCGTCGAGTCGGTGTTGCCCGCGTTTGCCGTCGGCCTGTTCATCGCCGTCGTGCTCTCGGCGATCATGTCGACCGTCGACTCGCTGCTGATCGTCGCGTCATCGGCCGTGGTTCGCGACGGCTACCAGAAGATCCTGCACCCCGAGCTGCCCGATGAGGCGCTGGTCGGCATGAGCCGCAAGGTGACCTTTGCGCTGGCCGCCGTCGCGCTGGGCATCGCCGCCACGGTGTCCGCGGTGATGCCGACCCGCACCGTGTTCTGGTTTGTGATCTTCGGCTGGTCGGGCATCGCCGCCACGTTCTGCCCCACGATGATCCTTTCGCTGTTCTGGCGCGGCATGACCGCCAACGGCGCGCTCGCGGCCATGATCTGCGGCTTCGCATCGGTGCCGTTCTTCAAGTTTGTCGCCCCGCACCTGCCCGGCGTCGGCGCCGAATTTGGCGCGCTGGAAGAGCTCGCGCCCTCGTTCGCGGTCTCGGCTTTGGCGGGGGTTCTCATCAGCGTGCTGGGGCCGGGTGAGGCCCCAGCGACTGAGGCACCTCGAAGAACCGGCTGACGCACCACCCAACCTCGCGGGCAGTCTGACAGTGGAGAACCACCGGACTCGGCAGCGGCGGGCAGTCTGACAGTGGAGAACCACCGGAATCGGGAGCCAGCGTCCTGACGACGGCGTGCTCAAATGCAGTCCACAAAACCGCGCACCTTCGAAGCTCCAGAGCGCGATTCCTGGATTTCGAGTGGTCATCACCCCCACCTCTCGCTACCCTTCAGTACTTGGTGGTTGGCTGGCTTGCAGGGATGGGATTGCTGCTCGCAGGGCAGGTTCCTGGCGCGCCCTCGGTGCGTTGGATCGCCCCTGCAACCTGCCCGGACGCTGCCACGGTCGAGGCTTCGGTCCTCGAGCTTCTCGGCGATCCGACCGCCCTCGAAGGCCGCGTCTTCGACGTGTTCGTCACCAAGACCCGTGACCGCTATCGGGCCCAAATGGTCTGGGCGGGCGAGGACGGGGAGCTCGCGCAGCGCGAGTTTGGCGACGAGAGTTGTGATGCCGTCGCGCAGGCCGTGGGGCTGTACATCGCCGTGGCGGTCGACATGAGCCACGAGCCCGAACCCCGAGACCGAAATCAGGACCACAGCCGTAGGAGGCTCGGGGTCGGGGTTGGGATTGCGGGCACGCTGGACCACGGAACGCTCCCCTCGGTCACGCCAGGGGTTCGTCCGAGTCTGTGGCTCTCCTACGGACCCCTTGCCGCGCAGCTTCGTTACGAGACCTGGCTTCCGCAGTCGGCCGGGCAAGCCGGCGTGGGCGTGGACGTCGGCGGACACACGGCAGGTCTCTCCGGATGCGGCGTTCCCAAGGTCGGCATCGTTTCATTTCCGATCTGCCTCGGCGCAGAGGCCGGGGTGCTTCTCGCCACCCCTTCGGGACTCGAGCGCAATGAGCGACAGCTTCGGCCCTGGGTCGCAGCGGCCGGCAGCGCTTCGGTTCGCGTTCGGCTCGGGCGATGGGTTGCCCTGATCGCCGGGCCCGAGTTTGCCGTGGCCGCCCTCCGCCCCCGCTTCACCACGGTTCGCAGCAGTGGGGCGCAGCGCGTTTTGTACACGCCAGGAGCCACAAGCGTTCGCGGGATGCTTGGGTTCGAATTTTGGGGGCGCCGGTGACAGATATGGGCACGTGCCGGGAGTTGGAGGGGGTGTTCGGGAGCGTTCGGCCGGAGGGGGGAGATGTGTACGCGCATCCTCGAGAGCGATTTCCAGTCCTGTACGAGAACCATTTCGGCTTTGTTCTCGGGGTTGTACGGGCTCTGGGGGTCACCACTCGCGACCAGGAGGACGTGGTTCAAGAGGTCTGGGTCAAGGCCTACCGAAAGATCGACCGGCTCCGCAGCGATGCGTCCGAACGAGCCTGGCTGGCGTCTTTCGCGCGACGCACGGTGCAGCACTACCGCCGGCGGGCCGGACGTTCGGCTCGAAAGATCCAGGCGGTGGGTCACCACCGGGACGACGCCACCAACCCACACCTTCGCTTTGAGAAGCGTCAGCTCGCCGATGCCGTCCTGGCCCAACTCGGCGCCGATCAGCGCTCGGCCTACGTGCTCGTGCACGGGTATGGCATGAGTGGTGTCGAGGCCGCCGAGGCCCTGGGGGCATCCGTCAACACGATCTACTCCCGGCTGCGGCTCGCACAGAAGAAGATCGATCGCCTGTGCGAGGTGAGCGGCGTGTCCTCCGAAGCCCTCGAGGCCGGGGCCCGACCCGAGCCCGACCCGGAGCGTCGCTCGAGGGTGCTGGCCTTGGTCATGCTGCAGATTCGCGGCGCCGAGTCGGCCATTCTAGGAACGTGGGTGGCCTTCGCCGTTGGGGCCGCGGTGCTGGTGCTGGTGGCAGCAGGGCTCGCCGGTGGACTGTCCGGGGACATCAGCCCCAGCTCAGTCGCGCGAGCATCGATCGCGCCGGCGCTCAAAGGTGTCCCTGAGTCCCAGGTGCACCGCGGCTTGGTGGCGATGTCCAGGACATCGACGACAGGCGCCGTGCAGCTTCACATGGGCCAAGCGGAGCAACGTCAACCAACGAGCGTGGCTGCGCCGGTGGACTCGGGTCCAACCGAGTCGAAGCCGCCCGCGTCGGTCGAGGCGTCCGCGCGACCCGGTCGCTCTCCGCGTCGCTCTGCGGATCGTCCTTCGGCGACCCCTTCACTCTCCACCGCAACCTCGTCTTCGCGCGCTGCCGCGGCGAACCCCACCCCAGCCATGGAGAAACCCAGCGCCCGCGAGAAGCCCGACCAGCCCGCTGCGCCCGACGAGGTCGCCTCCGCAGAGCCTGCCGGTCCGGCGCAGCGGGCTGGTC
>CAYGTG010000009.1:0-12291 GCA_964352485.1 uncultured Nannocystaceae bacterium
GCGTAGCTTTCGCCCGACCCAGCCCGAGCTCTTTGCCCGCAAGGTGAAGGATGAGTCCGCGCGGCTGTATGCCTCGCCGGACTACCTCGCGCAGCTCGGCAACCCAAGCACCGCCGACGAGCTTTCGCAGGCGCAGTTCCTTGGCTTTGACCGGGGCGATGCGATGATCGACGGTCTGAACGCGCTCGGTCTGTCGCTGAGTCCGGAGAACTTCCCGGTCATCACAGGCGATCAACTGGTGCAGTGGGAGCTCACCAAACAGGGGGTCGGCGTCTGCATCATGCTCGAGGAGATTGGCGACGCCGAGCCGCGGGTCCGTCGGGCCCTTCCGGACTTTCCGCCATTCCCTGTGGCGACCTGGTTGACGACCCACCGCGAGCTGAGCACGAGCCGTCGCATGCGCGTGGTCTTCGATCTCCTGCTCGAGGGTTTGAAAGCCCACGACCCGTAGTCGCCATTTCTTTCCAAGGTGCGACGACGAGAGGTTGTACGCGTCCGCACAGCCTCACGTGGCTTGAGTTATGCTCCGTGTCATCCACGCCGGACAAGCCGCGTGAGCCGTCATGACGAACAACGACATCCTCCGCCGCATTCGCTATGTCTTCGACTTTGGCGACGACAAGATGATCGCGCTGTTCGCCCTCGCCGACAAAGAAGTCACCCGGGCAGAGGTGAGCGATTGGCTCAAGCGGGAGGACGACCCCGCCTACCGCAACTGCGGCGACAAAGCGCTCGCCTACTTTCTCAACGGGCTGATCGTCGACCGACGTGGCCGCCGCGAGGGCCCACCGCCAGTGGTGGAGTCTCGACTCAACAACAATCTCATCTTGAAGAAGCTCAAGATCGCGATGGCGTTTTCGAGCGATCAGATGTTGGACGTGCTCCGCCTGGCAGGCAACGAAATTAGCGAGCACGAGCTCAGCGCGCTGTTTCGCAAGCCCGGCCACAAGCACCACCGCAAGTGCATGGACCAGGTGCTGCGCAACTTCCTCACCGGACTCCGGATGCAGCTGCGCCCTCAGGCACCCGTGCACGAGCCGTCCTACTGAAGTCGGGCGTCCCCCCGAAGAGGGGTCCGTGTTCTCACAGCGCGTGAGTTTGTGGCTTGCCGCCCGGATGCTGGAGCGGGGTCTTCGCCGGTTCCGAACGATTTGACCGGACGTCGCGGTCCTTGCATTAATGCCCCGCGTTCGAAGGTCGGGGCCAGGCCCGAGCCCGATCGATCGCAGGCTCGACCCCATGCACACCCCCGAAGAAAGTCAGCGCCCGACCCCGGACGATGTCGCGCACGCGATGCGAAGGCTCGTCCACCCGGGGAGCGGCTACCTCGTGTCTACGCAGGCGTTTGCGGCTGCGATCGGCCTCCCGGGCGCGGAGCTCGTACAACTCCGCTCGCTCCCGCTCGGTGCGCTGGGGCAGCGACTCATGGCGCTTCGCTACGTCATCGAGAACGCCCAGGTTTGGGTCCGGTACTTTGGCTGGGAACGACAGATCGCCGCGCTGGACGAGTCGGCGCCTGACCGTGTCCGCACGCTCGTGGACGAGATCGCCCAAGCGCGGGCTCGACTGCCGACGCAGAGCGTCATCGAGTCGGACCTCTCGCAAGTCTCCCTGGTCGAGATCTCCGAGACGGTGGCGACGCTCGCACAAGGCACGACAGAAGCGCTCGATCTCTGCGTCGCGCTCAGCCTGTACCCGACCTGTCGCGCCGTGCTGCGGACTCGGCTGAAGGAGCGAGCGCATGCTCTCTTTGCGAGCAGCCCCCGCACTTGCGACCTCATCTACCTGCTGTCTCAGGAACTCGACCGGTACCCGGCGACGACGGTGGGCGAAGGCCGACTCGATTACATCATCGTCGCCGACAAGGGCGAGATGGGCGTCCGCGCAACCCGAGAAGCGCTGGCCCTGGGCGCGATGCCGGTCGTGCTGCACAGCGCCACCGACGACGCCAACGCCTTGCAGGTGCGCCTCGCAAACGAGTCGGGAGGCTTCACCATCGCTTTGGACGGCGCGTTCCGGGAGACCTACGCCAACCCGACCCAGATGGTCGAGCGCATCAAGCAAGCCTACGAGGAGCGCTTCGGAGACCTGGCCCAAGAGCATCTGGGTCGCTCGGCGCTGTATCCTGGCTACGGTCCGCTGGCGGAGAACACCGCAGCCATCGAGTGCTTCCAAAACAGCGGGATCGCCTTCATCGGCCCCATGCAGGATGTTGTCGAGCGGGCAGGCGACAAGCGCGAGTTCCGAAAGCTGGCGCAAGCGATCGATCCGGAGGCGGTGACCCCTGGCATCGTGATCGACGACACCGAGCCCGAGGCGATCGCGTCCAAGATCATCGAAGCCCACGCTGCCGGAGCGTTCACCTTCCCCGGTCGTCTCAAGGCGGCCAATGGTGGTGGTGGTCGAGGGCAGGTCGTCCTCGAACACCCCTCGGAGGTCCCCTCGGCGGTGCTTCGCGTGCTTGGAGAGATCACTTCCAACGGGTGGGACCCGGGCGTGATGTTCGAGCAGAACATCCCAAGGACCACGCACCTCGAGGTTCAGGTCGTTCGAGATCGCTTTGGCAATACCCGGCACTTCGGCATGCGCGACTGCAGTGAGCAACGCGCCAGCCAGAAGATCCAGGAGGAGGCTCCCCCGGCAGTGCTCCGAGACGATTCCGCGCTCGAAGAACGCATGTGCGAGATCGCGGTGCGCATCGCCGACAGCGTCGACTACGTCGGAGCCTGCACCGTCGAGCTGATGTTCAAAGGTGGGCACTTCTACCTGCTCGAGATGAACACCCGGATTCAGGTGGAGCATCCGGTCACCGAGGAGGCGTACCGGATCCGCGAGGGCGATGTGCTGACTCCGCTGAATCTCGTCCAGCTGCAGTTCCTCGTCGCTCGCGGTGCCCCGATTCCGTTCGCTCAGACCGCGGTCGAGAAGGTCCGGGTCGCTCGCGAGTATCGGATCAATGCCGAGGCGTATCGCGCCGAACTCAAGGATTCGCGCGACGGCGGCCGAGGCCTGTTCGTGCCCAACGCGGGGATCTTCGACAAGATCGATCTCCCCGATGAGGCGACCGTGGTGGAGGGTCTGCGCGCTGCAGGTGCCGCCGGGGTCAAAGCCGTCGGTATCCGCTTCGACTCCGGTTTTGCGGTGGGGGACAAACTGGTCAACAAGGACCCCACGTTCGGGAAGCTGATCGTCTCGGTCGAGGTCGAGCCCGCCCACGCCCAGGAGCGCTACGAGCTGCTCCGGTTGGCCTCGCTCGAGGTTCTGCGTCGCACCCGGATCGAGGGGCGCCAAGTGATGCCCGATGGCACGGTTGTTCCGGACTCCACGTTCGAGAACAACGTGGGCACCCACGTTTGGGTGTTGGAAACCGACTGCCTCAAGAGGCACGGGACGGCCGTGGCGGAGGACCGGCACGTCAACTGGGTGATCGAAGCGCTGCGCGCAGAGCGACCGACCTCATGAGCGACGCGCATCGGTTGCACTGCCGAGGTCGTGGCGACTTGGCGACGGGATGCGGCTACCGAGCCAAGATCCGCAGGTCCGAGATGTTGACCCGGTTGAACTCGCCTTGGTCCCCGCCGAGTCCTCCGGTGTAGGCTTCGAAGTGCGAGAACGCGGACATGTTTACCGTCCGCGCGTCGCCCTCAATCGTCACCCGGTACTCGACGCCGGCGGTCAGGTTTGCGGAGGCAAAGCTCGACAGCGCCCAGATCGACCAGTCGCCCAGGTGCGGCATGATGATGGGCTCACTGGCGACCACGTCGCCGCTGCCGACCTCTTCGACCACGACCCGCTTCACCGCGCAGGTGATGCCGCTGTTGATCGATCCGGCTCCGTTGCCGTAGCCGACCTGCAGCAGGTGGGGGCCGCTCTGGGTGGGCGTGAAGCTGGGCAACGTGAGGGTGTGGCCGTCGTCGCCCCAGCCTTCGTAGTGGAAGCGACCGTGGTTGCTGGAGCCCGTACCGCCTTGGTTCTCCAGACTCGACGCTCCGATCACGCTCACGCGGGAGCTGCCCTCGCCCCACCAGCACTGCGGCGGGGAGTGCTGGGAGTGGTTGCCGCTGCCGGTGAACGTCAGCTCGGCGACGTAGCACGGCGTCTGGGCACTGTCGGCGTCGAACTCCGGGTCCGTCCATGACGTGGTGCTGCCGGCGAGGTCATCGGCCACGACCGCGCCATCTCGGTAGATCCGCCAGCTGACGTCTGCGGCTTCGCTGGTGGAGAGCCCCAGCGAGACCTGGCCACCTGCGGCCCCGATGCTGGTGATCGCAGGCGTTCGCGGGCCGAAGACATCACGATAGTCGGCGTCGGAGACCTCGGTCAGCGTGCCCGCATCGCCTTGTCCCGCGACCAGTCGGACGGTGACGCAGCTGCCGTCCTCGAGGTCCTCCAGGAGATCGCCGCGCACTTGCGTGTCGCCCACGAAGATCGAGTCGACCTGCAGCGCTCCGGTGCCCGCATCCTCGGGCAGCTCGAGCACGACCTTGATGCTGCGTCCGCGATATCGAAAGTCGTTGAGGATGATCTCATCGGTTCCCGCAAACACGGAGCTGCGGATCGCGGAGGGCAAGAACGGCCGCACGTGCAAGCCGTCGGCCTCGGCCTGGAGCCCGAACAGCGTGTGGTGAACCATCGAGACATAGGCCGCGACGCTCCACAGCTGGCGCTGCGAGTTGACGATCGGTCCGCTCGCTGGGCCGTCCTCGAGCCATGACGCGCCCGAGCCCGCCTCGAAGTTCTCCATGTTGGAGAGGTTGATCGCTGCGCCGCGGATCAGGGCGAGCATCATCTTCTCGCCGACCGCAGCATTGCCCGCTTTGGCGGCGGCTCGCAGCCAGTAGGCGGTGACGAATGGCCACTCACCCCGGTTGTGATAGATGGGAATGCCCTGGAGCTGGGGCCAGGCGACGGGCGCCCCGGGACCGTAGTGCGGATAGGCGGCGAGAATTCGCGAGGCCTGATCTGCGTCGGCGACGTCGAAAAGCACCGCGAACGACGAGCCGAGGAGGTCGTATCGACGGGCGGGTGCGAGGTCGAGTCCGGTGGTGACGAAGGTCGAGAACATGCCCTCGTCCTCCAGCCAAAACCGCTCCACGATGGCGGCCCGCAGCTCGTCGGCCCATCCGTCGAAGCGGTCCCGGGTCTTGGCATCCGCGGTCTCGTCAGCAAGAGAGGCCGCGACGCGCATGGCCCGGTAGTGCAGCAGGTTGGTCGACAGCGCCTTGCTCATGCCGATGTGCACCACGTCCGCGGCCGTCCATTCGGGATAGGTCTGCTCACGCCAGTCGAGGAACGACTGCTCCCCCAGGTAGAGGCCGTCGGTCGCGTCGTAGACGACCTCGCGGTCATGCTCCAGCGTGTTGGTCAGCGCCTCGAGGGTCCGGTCTCGGAACGCTTCGCGCTGCGCTCCGTCCAGCTGGGCCAGCAGCTCCCACGCTCCGACTGCCCACGAGACCCGGTCGCTGGAGACCGGATAGCTGCCGCCCGTACCGGTGTCCTGGACGATCTGCAGATCGCCGCCGCCGCGTCGCTCGCTGAGCTTGAACTCGAGCGAGTTGCGGGCGCGCGTGGGGTCCAGGCCGGCGAGTCCGAGGTCGACCGCGTAGGCGGTGTCTCGGGTCCAGACGTAGTTCCACTTGCGACCGGTCTCGAAGCACCCCCCGCACGGAACCTCCGCCCCATTGTTGAACGCAAAGTCTTGGATCGACTCGACGCTGTTCTCGCGCGTCTCCTCCAGCGCGAGGGCGTACAGCGCATCGAACAGGTCGTGCCCGGAGCGCAGCGTGGAGTCGTCGTCTTGCTCGAGCAGGGTTCGGGGGTTGCCCGGAAGCCCGTCGACGAGGGTCGCGGTGGTGCTCAAGGTGTAGCTTCGACGCTGCGCATCAGGGTCGTCGATGGTCACCTCGGCCGTCCCCATGGTGTCTTCCCAGCGCCGCGTTCCGGTGCGGTCGGCATCGGGCTGGTCGCGACAGGCCGGACCGGCGGGCGGGCCCCCGGTCGAAGTGTCGTCGCCCGTGCCGGGACCGGTCTGCGAGGAGCTCCCGTCGTCGGTGCTCTGCGTGCCGGGTCCACCGGTCGGGGTGACGGTGGTGGCAACCGTGGTCGCATCCCCGGTCGCGTCCGCGTCGGTGTCCGCGGCCGCGCTGTCGTCCGAACAGCCCGCCACGACAAGCAGCAGCGCCGCGGTCCATCGAAACCCACTCCAGCGACCGCGTGCAGACACCATAGACAGCTGTTGTGTCAGCGCACCGCTGTTGCTGTCAACGGCGTGCCCGGCACCGCGGGGGTCGAACTCGCGCGGGAGGGTCGCAGCGAGGACCGCGAGGCATTCAGAGCGGGACGCGCGTGTTGTTCAACGGCTCTCCATGAGTTCGGGGAAAGTCCGAAGGACGGGAAGACGAAGTGGACAGCGCACCTCGTCGGCAAGGGCTGGAAGGACACGGGCGCGGTGATCGACGACAGCACCGACCTGCAGAGGCAGTTCGAGCGCGATGGGCACAAGCTCGACTTGAAGTGCAGCCGCATGGTCGAGGACAAGGGCTGGTGCACCCTGACGTTCGCGGCCAAGCCGGGCTGAGAGCCTGGGGGCTGCTAGGGGCCATCGGTTCGGTCGCCGCTGCGTGAGCGAGCCAGCCGCGGCCGCGGCCGATAGCCTATATTGTCAGGCGATGGCTCCGGGCTTGCGCGATCTCATGCGGGAGCCGTTGGTCCACTTCGTCCTGATCGGGGCTGCGCTCTTCGGATTGGATCTGGCGGTCAATCCCGCTGAGCGCTCCCCGGCGAGAGCCGAGCGACGCGGCGAGGACCGTCATCAGCCCATCGTTGTCGATGACCGACTGCGCACGACGTTGAGCCAAACCTGGGAACGCACGCATCCCGGACCGCCCACGCCAGAGGAACTCGGAGAGATGATCGACCGATGGGTCGACCGAGAGGTGCTCTACCGTGAGGGCGTGCGTCGCGGTCTTGCGGACAGCGATCCGCAGATCCGGGACCGGGTGGCCGATCAGATGCAATACGCGTTGGAGCAGGGCACGACGGTGCCCGAACCCAGCGAAGCGGAACTGCAGGCTTGGTTCGAAGCGCACCGGACCTCGTTTCATCGACCCGAGCGCGTCGACTTCACGCAGGTGTTCGTCGAGGGCGACGACGAGGCCTCCACCGAGCGGGCCAACGAGCTGCTTGTGCTCCTCGAAAACGGTGCGAAGCCGGAAGGGCTTGGGGACTCGTTCGCGGGCGGCCGCCGTTTTCGAGGCCGGAAGGTGGCCGACATCGCCGAGCGATTCGGGGATACGTTCGCGGCCGGGCTCGACGCCGAGTTGGGGACCTGGACGCTGCTTCGCTCGTCGTTCGGTCAACATCTCGTTCGGGTCGACCGCGTCGTAGCAGGGAGCGCGCCAAGCTTTGAGGCGGTGCGGGCCGAGGTGTTGCACGGCTGGCGAGAGCAGCAGAGGGAGCAGCGCTTGGCTGAGGCCACGCTCGCGCTGCGCGGTCGATGGACGGTGGTGAGGGAGCCATGAGACGCATCGTTCGGTGGCTCGCTGGGCTGCTGATTGTGTTCGTCTGCGGGTGCATCCCGTTCGAAGCATCGGCGCACGGCTTTCGACCGGGCGTTCTGACGCTCGAAGAACTCGACCCGGGCGTGTTCACGATTCGCTGGACCGCGCCCGTGGACACCAGCCGTTCGGACGTGCCGATTGAGCTCGTCTTTCCCGCCTCATGTCGGCAGCAGGAGACCCTGTTGCGGTGCGCCCCCGAGGGCCTGGTTGGGGCGATCACGTTTTCCGGGCTCGCAGAACAACGCGCACCGGTCGTGGTGCGAGCCTCATTCGAGGACGGGCGCACAGTCGAGGCCATGGTGTGGCCCGAGGACCCAACCTGGTCGCTCGAGCACCCCGAATCACGCTCTGCTTGGGCATGGATCAACGCCGGAGTGCGGCACATCTTCGGCGGGCTCGACCATCTCGCGTTCTTGCTGGGGCTGTTGATGGTCGTGGGTTTCGCAAGCCTGCGCCGGCTTGTCGCGACGGTCACGGCGTTTACGGTGGCTCATTCCGGTGCGTTGATGCTCGGTGCGCTGGGTTGGGTGCATCTTCGGGCTGCGCCGGTCGAGGCCACGATCGCCGCGAGCGTGGTTCTCGTTGCACGAGAGTGCTTGCGCCAAGACAAGCCCGGGGCGGAGGGGAGACCGAGTCTCACGCAGCGTTGGCCGTGGGCGATGGCGCTGCTGTTCGGCCTCGTCCATGGCCTTGGGTTCGCGGGCGCTTTGAATGGCGAAATGGCCGGCACGACTCTGGCCTCCACGGTGGTGCTGTTCAATGTCGGCGTCGAGCTGGGCCAGCTCGCGATCGTCGTGGTCTGCTACGGGCTTGTGCGGGTGCTCCCGAGCACGGTTCGCCGCCTGCGAGACCCGGTCAGCTACGCGCTCGGCAGCGTCGCGGCGCTGTGGCTGATCGAGCGCACCTGGGCGATGCTCACGGCAGCGTCGTGAATCTGCGGATGGGCGACTGTGCGGTGTGGCTGCAGTCGCTGACGGTCGCGTACCACTCGTAGGTTCGATCGGGAGCCAGCCCCTCGAGCGCCACGGTGACGTCGCTGGGCGCGGGGTCGACTGCGCCCGCAACCGCGAAGGATCCACCGGCCCCGGGAAGATCGAGCTGGAGCGTGAACTCGCTGTCGTCGTCGGTCAGCCACGTGTCAATGCTCGGCGAATAGGTTCGGATCGTCACCTCGCCGTTGGCCGGGGAGAACTCCCAGATCCGCATGAACCCGGTGCCTCCATCTCCGTCGAACTGGTAGTCGGCGAGCATTGAGTGGATCGCGTGGCCCCCGAAGACGTCGGTCCGTCTCGACTCGGCCGAGACGTGCCCGCCGGTCATCAGGTGCACGTTCGAGGTCGCGCGGAGCTCGGTGTAGATCGCCTGCGCTTGCGGGGAGAAGTTGCCGCTCGCGCCCAACACGTAGTGTGTGTTGAGGATGCCGAACGCGTCAGGATGAGCCTCGAAGACTGTGCGGGCCCAGACGAGGACCCCGGGATCGGGCGTGGTGTCGTACTGAAGATTGACGACGACAAACTCGAGGCCACCGGCGGCGAAGGTGATCCAGTTCTCCTCGTTGCCGGCGCCGTAGTGGCCTCCGTAGTACCCACGTGCAGCGAAACGGTCGACGCCAAACCAGGTGTTGAATCCGACCACGCTTCCGTCCTGGCCGATCACGTCTTGGTCGTGGTTCCCCACGCAAACCCCATAAGGAACCCCATCGGGAAGGTCGGGCTCGGGCGTCTCGAGCCGGGCCATCGCAGCGTCGGCGATGACCCACTCTTCGTCTCGATCGCCGTTGTTGACGAGGTCGCCATTGTGGATGACCGCAAGGATGTTGTAGGCCTCGCGATTGTCTCGCACCCACTGCGTCTGGTCGTAGAAGTACTGCGGGCTGCCCCCGTTGGGCGAGTCCTCGTCGGAGTAGTACTGGGTGTCTGGCAGGACCACGACGGTGAAGTCATCTTCGACCGAGAGCTCCCGAACATAGAACGTGGCCACGAATTCACTCTGCTCGGGATCGTCGATCGCGAGTCCGATGACAGCCTCGGCGGCGGGGACCACCGCGTTCTCACTGGGAGCGGTTGCGCTGATCGTCGGTGGCACGCCCCGATCCAAGACTGCGCCGCCCCGGGTAAACGTGGCTCCGGCGATGGTTCCATCGTGTAGCCCAAGGCTGTCGGGTGCGGAGGCGTCGGCTTGCTCGAGCGCCCATCGCGAGACCAGCCCGTCGCCGGCCGCAACGGTCTCGAACATGGACGACTCGATCTCCTCCTGCGTCCGCGCGCGGTCCCAGACCCGGACCTCGTCGAGCGCTCCGGCGAGTGCTCCGCCAGGAACGCCGGCCGAGTCCATCGTGGTGCCCAGGGAGAAATGCTGCACGCTGTCAGCGCGTGGCGTGGCGCCGTCCGCAGTGGCCTGGGCTTCGAGTTGCCCGTCGAGGAAGAGTCGCCAATCGCTCCCGTCGTACGTAGCGGCGACGTGGTGCCACTGCCCCCAGCTCACCGCGGTGGTTCCGACGACCGGGTGGTTGCCGCCATCCTCGGCGTCCTCGAAGTCGGCGCCCAACACGTTTCCGCGGAAGCCAAACGCGTAGTTGCAGTTGTAGATGGTGTCGTCCGTCTCGCCGCGCCCTTTGGCGATGATGGGGACCAGCGAGAGACCGCCCGAGCCCGTGCTGGCGTCGAGGCCGGAGTCGTCCCGTCGTACCCAGGCCTCCAGCGTGAACGTCTCCAGGCCCAACCCCGGGGCGATCCCCATGGTGACGTGGTCGTCCTCGCCATCAAAGCTCAGCCCGGTGGGAGCTTGGGGACGCGCATCGCACAGGGGCAGGGGTTCTCCGCCGGTCGTGGAACCACTGCTGCTTTGGCCGGCCGCGGTCCCGGTCGAACTGGAATCATCCGGCTGCGTCGTGGTGCCGGTAGTGGCGTCAGGCTCGGGCTCGCTGGGGCCCGTGCTGCTGCCCAGGGTCGAGTCGGTTTCTCCGGGATCACGCGCCTGCTCGCCACCGCTACACGCTGCCAACAGCAGCGCAGCCGTCAGCACGGATCCCACGGCGTCCCAACGGTCCTGCACCACAGCGAGTGTATCGCAGTGTCCTGGCGGGCAGGAGTCTTGCTCAGGGCTGCACGACCAGGATGCCCTGCGCGTCGCAGACCGCCAGCTCGGAGCGGCCGTCGTCGTCGAAGTCGCCGGCCTTCAGGTCTACGACGTCTTCGCCGAGGGCGGTGGACAGCGTCGTCGCCCCGCCGAAGGTGCCGTCACCGGATCCCAGGCGAACCTGCAGCTGGGCCCCGTTCGCGGTCGCGAGGTCGAGCACCCCGTCGCCGTTGATGTCGACGAGCGCCGTGGGGCCATCGGCAGCGAGTTCCTGGGTACTCCAGCGTGGTCCGTCGGCTTCGAGCTGCGCGAACGCGAGTTCATCGGCCCCGATGAGGAGCACGTCATCTCGTCCATCGCCGTCGAGGTCGGCAAGATGCATCGAGGATGCTCCGACCGGGGTCGGGTACGTCCCTTGGACGTCGAGGCTACCGTCGCCGGGGCTTCGGACGAGGACCAGATGCTCGGGCAGCAGGGCCACGAGGTCGTCGATGCCGTCGCCGTCGAGGTCGGTGGCGCCCAGTGCGAGAGGCGCCCCTTCCAGGGTGATCGGCGTGTCGGCGATCACGAGGTTGATGCCGTCGGGGCGGGAGAGCCATACCACTTCCCTCTGCGCGACTGCGAGGCCGGCCGAGTCGGTGAGCAGCCGACCCGCGGCGACGTGCTGACCACGGCCAGCGCTCGTGCGGCTGAGTCTGCCACCGGGAAGGAAGCCACCGGCAGGGCCTCGCATCCACAGCGTGACGTCCTCGAAAGTGTTGCCGACGTCGCCGTTGACCTCAGCCTTCTGGGCCGTGACGACGACGTCGTCGAAGCCATCCCCGTTGACATCGAGCGTGCTGGCCGACGAGGGGTCGACGGCGTCCATGCAACAGTGGATCTCCGGAGCCCCGAGCAGAGGGTCGAGGCCGCGATAGCTGTACAACCGCCGACTGGCGTTGGCGATGCCGAGAAAGCCATTGGTTGGGCCGTCGATCGCGTACAGATCGTCTACGCCGTCCGCGTCGAGGTCGCCCACGCCGAGCCTGCCGCACGGAAGATCCCCCAGGAGTGAGTGTCGTCGAGCCGCGCACGTTTCCGGCACCTCATCGCCGGTCGTTTCGCTCGAGCCTTGAGTTGCTCCGGACGTGCCGCTGGGCGAGGTGGGCCCGGAGCTCGCGACAGGGCCCGTGCTCTCACCTCCTGTCGAGCCGCCGTCCTGGGCGCCTGCTGAAACGTCGTCACCACAGGCCGCTCCAAGCAGCGCGAATCCGAGAACGTAGCCATGGGTCTTCATCGTTGCACCTCCCCGAGTACGGTCAGCATCGCCGACCCGCTCTCGGTGTCCGTCCACTGCAGCACCCGACCCTGCGCGTCGACGCCAAGCACGGGTCGTTCGGTACGCGCTTCAAACACAAGCGAGCCGGAGGAGTCCAGGACCGCGCCGTAGTGTGCGGCCGTGCATTCCGAAGAGGATCCGGTCACCAGCAATCGCTCGCCGGAGAGCACCCGAGCTTCTTGGATCGCGACATGCGGCCGCTCTTCTTGCCAGCTCGCGGTGCCGTCGGGCTCGAGTCCAAACAGTACGCTTACCGCTCCGCCTTCCCCCACGACCGAGCCGACTCCCAGAACGGAACCCGAGGGCAGCAAGCGGGCCCAGTGGGCACCTACATCC
>CAYGTG010000009.1:12301-25176 GCA_964352485.1 uncultured Nannocystaceae bacterium
TCCAGCGGAAACCCGGCGTAGGGCTCAGGGCGCGGATCGTGCGTCCAGAGTTCGGACCCATCCGCCGCGATCCGCTGCACGCTGCCGTCGGCCATCACGCGTTCGAACGCCGCCTGATCGAGGGAGCCCTGCCAAAGCAGCTCGCCGGAGGAGGACAGTTCTGCGGCGAGGAGATCCTGTTCGAGGCTTCGACCCGTGAGCAGGAGTCCGTCGGAGGGCGTTCGGGTGAGCTCGGTCGCGAAGAAGCCGTCGAGGGTGAGTGAGGCCTCTTCGCTGCCCTCCGCCGAGTACCGCCAGATTGTCGTCTGCTGGATCGCCTGGGCTCCAACCACCCAGATGCCATCGTCTGCCTGCCGGGCGTGAGCGGTGTCGAACCATGCGTCCGATGGGAGTTCGGTCTGCCAGAGGGTTGAGCCCCGCTCGTCGAATGCGACGACGAGAACGCCTTCGGTGGAGAAATCCCCATACTCTCCGAGCAGGGCGCTCCGGTCGGTCCCCAGGGGCACGACCGAGTCGAATCGTCGTAGCCAGGTGGAGGCGTCGGGGGTCCAGGTGATCGCCAGTGGGCTGCCGGTCTCGGCGGGGGCGGTGGTCGGCTCGCACTCCAGGGGAGGTGCTTTCTCGGGCACCTCGACGCTGCGCAGGGCCACGCCAGGCACGTCCTCGAGCTGTTCGACATCACAGCCGAAAAGCAGGAGCATGGCCGTCGCTGGCAGTTCAAAGCGCATATAAATAACTACCTAAGCTGTTATAACTCTTTGTGCAACTCAAATCCAAGCGGATCCATTCACCCGGCAGGAACGAGCCGGCGGGACACGGACGCTGATGTGGGGTCGCATCAGTGGTCCCTTGCCGTCGATACTAACGGTGGATGAGTAGCGGATCCGTCGCAGACGACGAGGCGAAGACTCGCCGGGACTCGGACCTGCCCGAAGGACCCCCGGCAGTCGCGGACGCGCAGCCTCCGATAGGCGGGAGGCTCTCACGCTACCTGGTGCTCGAGGAGGTCGGCAAGGGAGGGATGGGCCGAGTGATGCGGGCCTACGATCCGAAGCTTCAGCGGGAAGTCGCGCTCAAGCTGTTGCGGGGCGGCATGGCAGACCCGGCCGCGATGCAGCGCATGGTCGCAGAGGCGCGGGCGATGGCGCGTCTGTCTCATCCCAACGTGGTCGCCGTGTACGACGTCGAGGAACTCGACCGAGGTCAGGTTGCACTTGTCATGGAGTTCGTCGCCGGGAAGACGCTCAAAGCATGGATTCGAGACGACGCTCCGTCATCGCAGCGCATCGTGACTCGCTTCGTCGAGGCGGGGTGGGGGCTCGCAGCAGCCCATGCCGCGGGGCTCTTGCACCGCGACTTCAAGCCCGCAAATGTCCTGGTGACGATGTCGACCGCCAAGGTCACTGACTTCGGAATCGCGAAGGCGATGGGTGCGGCCTCCTATACCGACGAATCGGCACGCGAGACCGTTTCTGCTGACGACCTCACCGGCACGGGCACGATCGTCGGTACGCCTCGGTACATGGCGCCCGAGCAACACCGCGGCGAGCCCCTCGATGCTGCCACGGATCAATACGGGTTCTGCGTGGCCCTTTGGGAAGCGCTCTGCGGCGAGGCTCCGTTCAAGGGGAAGGCCCTCGCCGCAGACAAGATGCGGGGTCCGCCGGCCTGGCCAAACAGCCGAGTGCGCAAGTCGGTTGCCAAAGCGGTGGTGCGCGGGCTGTCACCGGACCCCGCGATGCGCTGGCCGTCGATGCACGCGCTGCTGAGCGCCCTCGCTCCCAACGGCAAGACGCGTCGCGCGGGCTGGCTCCTGGGTGCCGCCGGGCTCGTTGCTGTGGGTGTTGTTGCCAGTGGTGTCTACCCCGCTGCAGGCGACGCACCGTGCCGTGGATCAGAAGCACTGCTCGCTGGGATATGGGACGAACCTCGCCGCGACGAGGTTCGCACGAGCTTTGAGCGCGTCAACAAGTCCTACACTGACGAGGCTTGGGCCCGGACCGATCGCACCTTCTCAGCCTACGCACGGGATTGGACGTCGGCCCACACCGAGGCGTGCGAAGCCACGACGATTCGCGGCGAGCAATCCCCGCAAATGATGGACGCACGCATGGCCTGCCTGCAGCGCGCTGCCGTCCACCTCGGGGCAGCGGTCGATGTCTTGTCCGATGCCGATGCCGACGTCGTGCAGAAGGCTCACGATGTCGTCGGTGATCTGCTGCCGTTGGATCGCTGCGCCGATATCGACGTGCTCACCGCCGAAGTGGAGCCTCCTTCCGCCGACGATGCCGATGCGGTCCAGGCCGCACGCGCCCAGCTCGCTCGGGCAAAGAACCTGCAAAACGCGGGGCGTTTCGAACCGGCGAAGCGTTCTATCGACGCCGCGTCCAAGCTGCTGAGCGATGTGGAGTATGGCCCCGTGCGCTCCGAGGTGGCGCTGGCCGAAGGTCGCGTGCTGGAGGCTCTGGGCAAGTACGATGAATCGCGGGCCGCGCTGGAGAGCGCCGTCCGCAGTGGGTCTACGTGGCACCAGTGGGACGTGGTGCAGCGAGCCGCGGTGTTGCTGATGACCGTCGTGGGGATTCGTCAGCAAGAGCTGGGTGAAGCGATGAGCTACGAAGCGCTGGCCGCCGGTCTTTCGATCGGCGTTCCCACATCCGAGGCGGACTATCGAACTGGCCTTGCGTCGATCCTGATGACCAAGGCGCAGTATGCAGACGGCGAGCGCGAGTATCGGGTCGCCCTGGCGCTCCGCGAGAAGGCGCTGGGCTTGGACCATCCCGATGTTGTGGCCGCACGGCACAACGTGGCGACCGCTCTGCTTGCCCAGGGACGCCCCGAAGACGCGGAAACCGAGCACCGAGCCGCCCTTGCGCTGCGAGTGTCTACGCTTGGAGCCGATCACCCCTCGGTCGCCCAGTCTCGCAGCAGCCTGGCTGGATCGCTCTACGGCCAGGGCAAGCTCGACGAGGCCGAGGAGGAGATTCGCCTGGCATTGGGCGTGCGCGAAGCGGCGTTGGGTCCGAGCCACCCCGAAGTCAGCCCGCTGCGGGACAACCTCGCCACGCTCTTGAGCGCGCAAGGAAAGCTCGAGGAGGCTGAGGCCGAGTACCGTGCGGGGCTGGCCCTGCGCGAAGCGAGCCTGGGGCTGGACCATCCCGCCAATGCCATCTCACACAACAACCTCGCGACGGTCCTGTACGCCCAGGAAAAGTACGAACAGGCCGAGGCCGAACATCGAATCGCGCTGAGGATGTGGTTGAAGAGCCTCGGCGCCGAACATCCAAAGGTTGCGACGTCGAGGGCGAACCTGGCAACCGTCTTGCTCGAGCTCGGCCGTCCCGAAGAGGCCCTACCTCTGTCTCAGCAGGCCTGGAAACAGATCGAGAACGACTCGAATCGAGCGCCACACGAGCGTGCCGGCGGGGCGTTCCTGCTCGCTCAGGCGCTCGTGCAGACCGACAAGGTCCCTCGTGGACATGAGCAAGCGCAGGCTCTCGCCGTGATGGCGCGCGACCTCTTCGGATCTGCCGGAGCCAACCACGTCGAGGCGCGCCAAGAGGTAGAGACGTGGCTCACCGAGCACGCCAAAGGCTGACTGCTCTACTCAGCCATGCCGATGCGGCTGACGCCGGAGACGTCGGTGGTGCGCTCGAGGACGTTCTGCTTGTCGGCGGCGCGGAACATTGAGTTGCGGCTGCGCACCGAGCCTCCGCTGAGGAACTCTTGATAGTTCGCGAGCGGCTGGACCTGGTAGTTCCAAAGCGTGTCGGCGTGCTCCCACTCTTTGTTGTAGATCGTGCGAAGCACCAGGCTCTTCGCGTCCCCCGGCAGGCCGGCGACGTTGGCCACGTACTGCTTGGTGTACTTGTAGTACTCCTCGGCATTGGAGAGGTACAGCACGCGCACGGGTACCTCGAGCTTTGTCGCCGCGACACCGACGCTCGTCATGGTGTCTGCTCCGGTCAGGTCGCCGTCCATGATCCGCACCCTGTCGTTTTGAAAGAGCGTGCGGATGTGGTTGTAGTAGTCTGGGTTGGACAGCCAGCTGGTCTTCGTATCGCCTTCGTGGCGCTCGATGACGTGATTGAGGTGCCGAAAGATGGTCTCTCGCGAAGCTCGATAGGTTTGCAGTCGAAGTCTGCGGGTCCGCTTGTCGACGTCGGCATACGCTTCCTCGAGCAGCGCGATGCTGGCGTCTTGTTCGGTCGCGTTGAAGCGCTCGTGGAGTTGCGCGGGCGTTTCGGAGGCCTCGATCAGCACCTCGTAGTTGTTGTGCACGTCGACCACCATGTGGTCGATGTCGAGGAGAAACATCAGCTCCGCGCTCTGAGCCGCGGCGACCGTGTAGCACTGGTCCGGACCGACGCCGACGAAGGCTCCGCCGAGATCCGTCACGTAGGGGAACCACGTGTCGTGACGCCGCTCGTTGCTCTTGACGTAGTGGTTGGGGAGCGGCTCACCACCATCTGTGGGGCCAGCCAAGAAGATCTTGGTGTCCTCTTCGGATAGTGCCGCCAAAGGGTCGACAGGAACGGGCGGGGGCGCCGGCTTCGTGGGCTTGGCCTCGGCTGTCGCTTTTGCCGGGGCGGTGGCAGCAGGCGCGTTTGCCACCGGCTGCTGCGAGTCCGCGGGCTTCGTCGCCCCGTTGGCCGGGGGAAGCGTCTCGTTGGTGTCTCGGTTGGTCGTGGGGCCGCACCCCAAGGCAAGAGCGAGACACGCGGGGATCAGTGCGCCCAGGCGGAGCATTGGCGGAGTCTAAGCAGATCCGAGGGCGTCCGTCGAACTACTGGCTCAAGCGCAACCGAAGCCGAGGCAGTCGGTGAACGCGCATGTTTCCGACGGACCGTCTACGACCCAGACTTGCCGACGACGGCAGCATGGAGCGCGGCCAAGCGCGGATCGTCCAACGCTCCCCGTGCGTGGAGCAGCAGGTAGCGAACCCGGGGCAGGTCGGAGATCGGAACCCCCACCATCGCTCGCGGCACTCGACAGCAGCCGTTGACGACGGCGGGGCCAAGCCCGAGCGAGGCGAAGTGGAGCATCGGCTCCCAGCCCGACGCTTCAACCGCGACGGCGAGTTCGTGCCCACTGGCGCTGAATCCTGTGGCGAGGGTTTGTCGCAGGCGGCTGCCTTGGGGCGGGACGACGAGCGCCTCGCCTGCAAGGGAGGCCAACGGGATCCGCTTTCGACCGGCCAACGCGTGCGATCTCGGCACGACGGCGACGTGGGGGACTTCGGCGAGCAGGTGTCCTTCCAGTTGATCAGGCACCTCCGCGGCCACGGCGACTGCGAGCTGCGCGTCGCCGAGCCGAACCGCCTCGATCGCAGGCTCGGCAGCGCGGGTCAGCAGTCGCAGGGGCGCCACCGCGGAGCGCACGAAACTCCGTATCGCCGGCCCGAGCAGGTACAAGAATGCGCCTTCCCCAGCAGCGAAGACGAGCGGGCTCGTCGGCGCCTGTCCGCGAACCGAAGCGATGAAGTCGCGGGTGCGACTCCGCATCTCGCGGGCGAAACGAAGGGCCTCGATGCCGGCGTCGGTGAGGACAAGCCGGCGCCCGCGGCGTTCATACAACGAGACCTCGAGCGCCTCCCCAAGCTTGCGGACTTGGGTGTGGAGTGCCGGCTGGGACATGTGCAGGCGGGCCGCGGCGCGGGTGAAGTTGAGATCTTCCGCGAACTCGGCGAATCCCTCCAGCCAGTCGAGCTTGGGCGACACCATCGGACTATAGAGTTTTCGAATAGTCGATGCAGCAATACTTCTTCCGGGGGATACAGGCCGGATTCATGGTGTGGCCATGGACTACCAACCACTGTCACTGGGAGCGCAGCCGAAGGTCGGGTTCGACATCGGCCGCGTCATCATTCACGCCGGCGAGGGGGCGCAGGACACGTCCTTCCTGTCGGGCGGCGACGAGGACGCAATGCGCACGCCGCCCATGAGGGGAGCGTTCGACGTCATCGCCGAAGTCAACGCGCTGGTCAGCGGTCGCACGTGGATCATCTCCAAGTGCGGCCCCAACATAGCCCGGCGCAGCCTGCGATGGCTCCGGCACCACCGTTTCTACGAACGCACGGGGATGCGGGAGGACCGGGTCATCTTCTGTCGCAAGCGACCGGACAAGGCACCGCACTGTCTTCGGCTCGGCCTCGATGCCTTCGTCGACGACAGACCCGACATCCACCGGACGTTGGCGGGGATCGTTGGTGTGCGGATCTTGTATGGCCCGCAAAAGCGCGGACGCGAGACGCCACCGGGGGTGCTTCACGCGCTCGATTGGGACGCCGTCCGGCAGATCTTGATCCCCCTGCTGTGGCCCGCGCACTAGCTATCGAGTCTGGTCGAAGTCGATGTAGCGCGGCGGCACGTGCTCCGAGAGCCATACCCCGTTGGGGGTCTCAAAAAAGATCGAGCCGGCTTCCGCCATTTGCAGCGCTCGGATCACCAGCACGACGGGGTGTCCGCGGCGTTGACCGACGCGCGTCGCCGTCGCGCGGCTGGGGCTGAGGTGGACGTGATGACGCTGTCCAGGCAGAAGGCCTTGGGCACGGACGGAGGGCAGGACGGCGGCGATGGTGCCGTGAAACAGCAGGTCCGGCGGCGTCGAAGCATCATACTCGAGCTGCACCGGGATCGAGTGCCCCTGCTGTGCGCGGATCATCATGCCGTCGGGACTCAGCGCAAATCGCTGCTTGTCACTGGCGGCCACGAGTTCGCAGATGCGTGCGCGGGTGAAGACCTTCCCGTCCGCCGCTGCGGCTTCGAGCAGTCGGTCGATGAAGACCCAGCCGCCCGCCGTAGGGGTCAATCCCAGGGCCTGTGGATCGTGGCGCAAGACCCAAGAGAGGTACTTGCTTGCGACAACGTCGTCCTGCGCAGCCACGTTGGTAGCAAGTGTAGCCTCGTCTGCGTCCGAAGCCACACGAGCTCGACGCGCGACCGCCGTCCGTTGCGACACGTCGAGTCCTCGTACGGCCTTCGGTTGAGTGTCCCCATCACCGGTATGAGCGCGTGAACGCGGGCCGAGGTGGGAGTGCACCGACTTCGACCGCCGCGCGCCATTGGTCGTCCGTCATCCGGTGTGCCGCTTCGACCTCGAAGACGCGCAGGTCGTACGTCGGCCCGCCGTACAGCGCCACCGTGCCGTCGGCTCCGGCATCGATGGCGACGATCATCAGCTGGGGGTGGCCGACGCCGAGCGTCAGGGCGCGGCCGTTGTCGATGTCGGTGTGAACATCGGTGACGACCGGTTCGGACCGGCCGCCCTCGAAGTGAGGGTTGCTGAGCCTCCGGCCCGGCGCCAATGGGATGACGCCGGAGGGAGTTGCATCGGAAAAGGACGCGCGGGGAGCCCAGAACAGCTTGGGATACCAGCCGTCGTAGCTGCGGGTGCCACCATAGCCCTCCTCGTGGCGATCGACGGTTCGCTGCAGAAACGTGAGGTCTTCCGCTGACATGGGAGCGTCGGCGAGTTCGCGCTCGGCGATTTCCGCGAGGCGCTCCATCGTCGCGGCGAACCCCTCGAGGTACTCGACGACGCGAGCCCCATCGCGCGGGTCGAGTGAGGCGTGCAGAGGCTGCAGGTGCGCGGCGGCGCGGCCCAGCCTGCGAAAGGCCTCGGGCACCGGCTCGACGTAGCCGCGCGGATACTGGCACCCGATCTTCCCCTCGGATTGCTCGACCATGAGGACCGTGTCGTGGCGCAGCTCCGTCCAGGACCCCAGGACCGTCTCAAGCTGATGATCGTGCCACGCGGCAGTGCGCATCACCGAAGGAAAGCGATCATCGACGCGAGGTGCGGACGCGGCCGCGAGGGCGCCCAGCCAGTGGTTGTACATCGTGTCGTCGAGCGAGAGCGGCGGGTGCTCGACGAACGTTCGCCGTAGCGCCTCGAGGCGACGGGGCAGCTGCGCTCGCCCCGGCTGTTTCATCTCGTCTGCAAGATGCTCCAGCGCTCGGTCGGAGCCCAGCACGAACGCCACGTCGAAGGCCGACGCCATCGAGCGACCTCCCAGAACCTGCGGCTCGAGGCTGGGCATCGTGCTTTCGGCCAGGATCCACGCGTCGTAGGCGAAGCGCTGGGGCAGAACTCGGAGGGTCGGGCGGTCTTCGGTCCTCAAGCGACCCACCGATACCGGGACCTCAGACTCGGCCAGCGCCGGCAACATCGCGTCCGCCTCGCACTCAGGATGGCCAGCCCCTTTGCACGCTTCGAGGACCTGGCTGGGGGAGAGCGCGGTATTCCGGCCGACGTAGACGCTGTAGAACTCATCGATGCGCCGTAGCGCGGGGGCGGACGCTGTCGAAGCCCGCGCGAGCGCGAGCGCGAGCGACTGCTGACGCGGTTCGTCGAGCCGGATCTCGATCCGCCCCAACCACATCATCGCCCGAAAGAAGCGCGACAGTGATCGTGTCCGCGCGTAGTGGCTCCTCGGGCGAAACTGTCCGAAGTCGACGACGCGCGCCTCTCCAAACAGCTCGATCTCCCTAGCCTGCTGCTCCAGCACCGCTCCGACGAGGCGTTCGACCCGCGGGCGGACGCTGTCGGGGACCGCCGAGAGGTTCATGGCCGCCCGCGTATCTTCGGGGGACTCCGTGCCGGGGTCACCCCATCCATCCTCGTCCGGCGGTTGAAGCCGAGTCTCGTCGTCGCGCGCCCCCAGGAGCAGGCGCGCGACCCACAGATAGGTGAGGGCATCGAGGTTGGCGTCCGGGCCCGAGAGCGACGCCGTCATTTGACCCAGCGAGCGCGCGAGATCGGGTGCGATCCGCTTCGCCTCCGTGTGTTCGATGATGTCGTCCATGCTGCGGTGCCAGGCGTGCAGCACCGAATCGAGCGAAACGAAGACCGGAAGATCCGCGGCGAAGACGCGGTAGTAGAGGTCGACCGGGCCGGCCTGCGCTGGAACCGAATCCGGGATGACGAATCCCGTCTCATGGAGCGCGGCGAGGTCGTCGGGTTGAAGCTCGAACGCCTCGGAAAACTGGCGGAGAAACTCGGCCTCCTCGATCCTGAGGCCATGTGTGGCGAGGTAGGCAGGGCGACGTTGTCGCGCCAGCTGCTCGAACGTGATGGGCCCGATCTCCCGCTCGTGTCGGCTCAACGAGGCCACCAGCGCTTTGGCCTCCGGCGCCGCTGTGACCGCCGGGTCGTTGCGGCTCTCGACAGGGATAGGCGCAGCGTCTACGGGCTCGGTCGCGCCTTCGTCGCGAGTCCCGGTCTGTTCGGGCTCGCTCCGACCGGGTCCGCAGGAACATGCCATCAGGACCAACGCAACCAACCGTTCACGCACAGCAACCTTGGACACCCGAGCTGCCGAAGAAGTTCACTGCGCCGGTCTGTATTCGGGACCAGGAACGGACTTCAGTGCTCCGGTACTCGCTATCGAGTCTGGTCGAAGTCGATATAGTCCGGCGGGACGTGCTTCACGAGCCACACCCCGTTGGGGGTCTCGAAAAACACCAAGCCGGCTTCCGCCATTTGCAACGCTCGGATCTCCAGCACGACCGGGTTCGCCGTTTCGCGGCTGGCGCTGAGGTGGACGTGATGACGCTGTCCAGGTCGCAGACCTTGGGCACGGACCGAGGGCAGGTCGGCGGCGATGGTGCCGTGAAACAACAGCTCGGGCGGCGTCGCAGCTTCATGCTCGAGCTGCCGGCGGTCGGGGTCAATCCGAGTGCCTGTGGATCGTGGCGCAAGACCCACGAGAGGTATTTGCTTGCGACAACGTCGTCCTGCGCATCCACGTCGGGAGCGAGTGTAGCCTCGTGATCGTCTCAGGAGCAGACCGCGTCGATGCAAACGCCCGAGAAGCAGTCGCTATCGATCCAGCAGCTCGCTCCGTCGGACTGCAGTCCGCAGGCCCCCGATTCACACGACTCCGTTCGGCAGTCGCGCTCATCGTCGCACGGATCTCCGGGAGCCCCAGGCGGGGGGCACAGACCCTCCTCGCAGCCGGTTGGACCAAGAATGAGCTCACGCTCGATGTAGCAGTCCCGATCGCCGAGCGCCCACTCGACGGAGGCCCTCCACATGAGCTCGATGCGCTCGCCGGCGACGACCTCCCCCTCGATCAGGTGAAGTTCGTCCCCGATCGGAAGGTAGTCCGTGTCTCGCATGACGGCCGAGTTCCCGACCCGAAAGGAACCATCCTCGTCGATTCCACCGACGAGCCGGAGGTTCCGGGTCAGCGACCACCACTCATCCGCGCTCTGGCCGTCGTTCCAGTCGTTTCGACGGATGCTGGTCGTCAACGGGCGAATCTCCAAACGACCGTCCGCTTGCGAGACATAGAGTCCGCGCACGGCGTCCACGACCGGGTAGAGGCAATCGAGGCCATACTGACAGCTACACGATTCTCTGCTCTCCGCCACGAGGAAGGAGCCGCTGACTTCGGTTCCCATGGCGGTGCCCTCCGGAAGCGCCACGACATCCGATTCTTCCAGGCCGTCCGCGGTGCCGCCAAGCATCAAGGTCTCGCCCGAACAGCCAAACATCACGAGCGCCGACCCGCAGAGAACTCCCCATCGCATACTCGGTGGTTGCCGCGAACAGCCTCAATGGAAGGTTCCGCGCATGATCTCAAGCGTTCAGCTCCCCGTTCCGTCCACCGCCTGGTTGCGGCCGTTGTTGCTGGGTGCGTGCTCACGGGATGCGCGAGCTCGACGCTCATCACGAGCGAACCCGAGGGCGCCAAGCTGTACATCAACGAAGAGCCGGTTGGGGTGACACCCTACAAGCACCGGGACAAGAAGCCCGTTGGGTCGACCATCGACGTACGGCTGGAGATGCCCGGCTACGACACCAAGCACGCGAGCATCTCGCGCGACGAGGAGGTCGTTGTCGCCGCGGTGATCGGGGCGGTGTTCGTGCTGATCCCAGCCATCTGGATCATGGGGTACAAGGCCTCGCATCGCTACGAGCTGACTCCGCTCGATGCCAAGCCCGCCGTACAGGCCGAGGCGGCCCCTACAACCGGCCACCAGGAGGAGAGCCCCGCGGCGGCGACCCAGCAAGGCTGGTAGCGATCAAAGCGAGTTGAGCGACGGATCTCATCCTTGAGCCGTAGCCGCTGGACGCCGGGCTGCGGGGGCCGCCGGAGCGGTTCGATGGGGACTGCTCGACGAGCGCAGCGGTGGCTGGTCGGACTGAGAGGAAACCCTTGTGGCATGCAGGCTCACCCGCGTGATGGGCTGCACGTGGCCCCGCCTGCCGATGCCTGGTCGGGCGCCGCGGTCCGTCACAACACAGGTGCGCTTGCCCTTCATTGCCTTTGCCGCCCTGCTCCTCACCACCGCCGCCGCGGGCTCCGCTCATGCCGCCACCACGTCCGCGGCGTGCTCGAGCGTCCGCATCGAAGCCGACGCTGCCTGCGAGCATCGCCTCGAGCTCGGCTGCGGCACCACGTGCGACCCCCGGGACATGCTCTTCGCGTGCGCGGCCGAGCTGGCGGCCAGCTGCCAGGCGACATGCGACCTCGACCTCGACATCACCTGCACGGGAGACTGTGACGCGCTGTGCGAGGACCGATGCAAGGTCGAGGACGTGAAGTGCGACTCGGAGTGCGCGGACGAGTGCGCGACGCAGTGCGTGGACACGTGCTCTGACGCCGACGACCCCGCACAGTGTCGAGCGGGGTGCGAAGCGACGTGTGACGTCGAGTGTGCCGACGCCTGTGCGGGCGTGCCCATCGACGCCGACTGCCAGACACACTGTGAGGAGTGCTGCTTCGGGGCATGCTCGGCCAGCGCCAATTTCGACTGCCAGCTCGGGTGCCAGGCCGACGCCTGGGCGGCCTGTGAGGCGGCCCTGCTGACCGACTGCGAGGCGTCATGCGGGCTCGATGGATCCGTCTACTGTGACGGACAGTATGTGGCCGGTGGCGATGACACCCTCGCGTGCGTCGACGACCTGCAAGATGCCGGGCTCGCGGTCGAGACGGACTTCGAGGTCGCCGGGGGCTTTTGCAGCGTGGCGCCTCGGCGGGGCGCCGCGCTGAGCCTGTTGTTCTTGTTGTTCCTCGGGCTGAGGCGGCGGCGCGAGTGATCAGGGCGTGATCGGCTCTGCGTCCTGGTACGTGATGTGTTGCCCCGTCATCACCTCGTACTGAAACTGCGCCCACGTCTCTGACCGTGACGCGGCGCTCATGCGGAGCTCGTCGAGTACGCCGGGGAAGTTCTCGGTGGCGCCGTTGGAGCCGATGAAGAGCTGGCCGTAGGTCTCGTCAGGGTCGTCGGGCACGACCTCGGTCCCACGGAGCGCCCCGTCGAGGTAGCTGGTGACCTGCAGGGCATTGGCGCGATCGAACACGGTGATCGCGGAGTGCCAGCTTGGGTTGTCGGGCTTCAGGGGGAGGTTGGCGTTGGCGATCCTGTAGTCAAGGTCGTCCAGGCCGCAGCAGCCATCGGGCGTGCAGCAACCCACCCCCAGGCGGCTGCGCAAGAACGGGCCCGGGCCGCCGACGACCTGGATCGCGTAGCCGAGACAGCAGCCCTCTCTCATGAGGATGAGGCCTGACTCGTTGCTGCCCGCCGAGCGCTGGAACCACACCTCGACCGTGAGCGTCTGGCCGGGGTTCGCCTCCAGCTCCGGAGGACCGCCCACGGAGATGGTTGCGCCCCCGGTGGGGTCGCCGTCGAAGTTGAACGCGGGGCCGAAGAGCCCATCGACCTGCTGGTCGACGAGCGAAGTCGCAGCGCCGTCGAAGGCGAATCCGGACGCATCACGGATCGGATCGTCGTCGATGAAGACCTCGTCGTTCATGTGGTAGACGAGCACGTAGTCCGTCCACACCTCTGTGGTGGGGAGCGGGTCGGCGGGGGAGGGCTCCCCGACCCGCAGCTCGATCTGATCCGCACCGGCCTGTAGCGAGG
>CAYGTG010000010.1:0-25116 GCA_964352485.1 uncultured Nannocystaceae bacterium
GGAGCGAAAAAGACGAGTGAGACGTCGTGTCGGGTTTCACCACGGGCTGCTAGAGCGGCGATGGACGGCTGCTAGGGCTTGGCTGGCTTCGCAGGCTCGGCTTCGATGTCGCTGACCAGCAGGCGGCGTACGCTGACATCGAGGTCGCCACCGACGACCCGCATGATGCTGAGGAACTCACCGCTTCCCACGCGAAGGCGGTTCATGAGCGCCTTGCGAGTCTCCCGAAGCAACGACTTGCGTGCCTTCTCGATCCAGCGGAACGCGGTCGTGCGGTGCACGTGATACAGCGCGCCAACCTGGTCGATGTTGAGCCCGTGAAGCACCTGATGGCGCAACAGGTTGCGTTCCCGAGGCGTGAGCGCCGCGAAGCCGTCCTGGAGGGCGTCCTTGAACTCGGTCTTGTAGACGCGCTGGATGTACTCGAGCTCGGGATCATCGGTCTGCGCCGGGATCGAGCTGAGCATGTCCGAGTCGACCGGGATCTCGCGGTCGCCGGCGCGGGATCGAACAATGTCGACGATCATCCGCAACGCGGTGACCCGAACCCAGCTCCGCAGGTCACCTCGCCCGGCGTAGTCCGCGATCTTCGGCCGTTTTCCTGGGCGCGGCACAAACAGCTTGTTGCGCAGGAGCTGCCGAAACTCATCCTTGGAGAGGTCGACATTGCCCGAGCGCGCGATCGCGAGATCGATGTCTCGACCAAACTCGGTGTCGAACGCCACCAGCGCGTGGTCGTCGCCCGCCGCACATGCGCAGGCCAAGTACAGGTCGCCCGCACGTAGCTTGGCGAACGCCTCGGTCGTACACCCGCTGGGAACGACCCCCGCCACGTGAGAGATGTACTCGTCCGCGTTGATCTTGAACGTGCCCAGCGCTGCCTCCGCGGTCTCCAACATCGATGCCAGACGAACCTCGAGAGTCTCGTCGGCTTCGAATGTGGGGCGCGTCTCGTCGTCCAGCAGTCCGAGAAACAGCGCGCGCAGCCGGGCGTCGTCAGCCACTGCGAACAGATTATCCTTTCCCTCGGTGCACGTCACCCGCGCCGCGCGATGGCGGCCGAACCTGCGAGACTGGCCCCCGGGACGCCTTTTGCGTAGACCGGTCCGACTTGGCCCAAGCCTCCGCGGCTCGACACCGCATAGAAGGTCTTGGCGATGAACTGCGAACCCAATCTGCAGCGACGTCTCGAGCGTCGCGTGGCTGCGCTGCCCGTCCTTCCCAAGGTCGCGCGAAAGCTGATGGTGCTCGACCCGAATCAGGACGACCACTTCGATCAAATTCGGGTCTTGATCGAGGCGGATGCGAGCTTTTCCGCCCGAATCCTGTCGGCGGCGAACTCCGCTGCCCACGTGAACCGAAGCCGCATCACCTCGGTCCGCCGCGCACTGAGCACCATGGGGAGCCGGGGCGCCGGGAATGTCATCATGGCCGTCGCGCTCGCCAAGCTTTTCTCTCCGAAGAGTGTGGCCGAGAAGAGTCTGTGGCGGCACTCGCTGCAGGTCGCCACCGGGGTCCGAACGCTGATTCAGGCCAGCCCGCAGGCGGATCTCCGGGCGGACGAGGCCTACACGGCGGGCCTGCTCCATGACATGGGGCAGTTTGTGCTGATGGCCGAGTCCCCCTCCGCCTGGGCGCGCGTGAACTCCAGGTGCACCGAGTTTTCTGAGGAACATGCCGAGCTCGAGCGAGAGATCTGCGGCCTCACGCATGCTGAGGTGGGCGCGATGGCCTGCGAGAGTTGGCGGCTGCCGGAGCCACTGGTCTCGGCGGTATCGAGGCACCACGACGTCGACATCGACCCGAAGAAGGGGCCGGTCGACCTGCTTCTGACCGCGGTTCGCTTCGCCGACTTCGTGTTCTCTGCCTCGGTGGAGCCCACCGGTCCCCGCTATCGAGACGCGGACCTGGAGACGATCGAGGCCGAGTTAATGCCGAGGATGCCGAGCTTCTTCGACTTCGACCCAGCGGCGCTGCAGGTCTTGCTACGCAACAGTGCTCGCGACTGCGAGGTGATGTGTCGCGCTGTCGGGATCTAGCGGGCTAATCGATCGCGTGGTCAAGCTGCCCTGCCCGTCCACACGCATCCATCACGGTCACAGAGATCCACCGCCGGCCCTCCTCGGGCCACTCGTCCGGGATCACCACGAGATCGAGCAGCTCCGCGCGCCCGGAATCGAAGACGACCAGGTCTCCCTCGTAGACCACGGTGCGTTCCCCGAGGGTTCGGGTTTCTTCACCGTCTTGGGCGGCCAAGGAGACTATGACCTCGAACGCCAAGTGGTCGGGCGATGGGTTGTCCACCCCAACGCCCAGCACCATGTGCACCCCGCCCTGAAGCCCCGAGACGAGGTCAGGCTCTGCGCCGGGCGCGAGCGTCTGAAACAGACCGTCCCCCCCGCCAAGCTCCAGCTGCAGCACATCGTCCAGGGGGCAGTCCTCGTCGATCTCCAGCGAGCCCCCGTTGTCACAACCGTTGGCGTCGTCGGAGCAAGGGCCGCCGCCTGAGCCTCCAAACAACGGGCAGGCGGTCAGGAGGAGCAGCATCGTCAGACCCGTGACCCGCATCGCCCGCAGTCTACGGGATGTGCGGGTCAAGGTGCTGGGTCCGCGAAGTGGTGGGGCCGGTAGCCGCGCCCGTGGCACTGCTCGAGGTCACCAAACACACGGTGGCTCGACCACCTCGGCTGCCACGGCTCCGAGCACCGCGGCCTCGGTCGCATCCACCGCTCCGTGCGGCTGCAACACCCCGCGGGGATCTCGCTCGGTGAGCTCCGCAAAGATCACCGCCGCGCTGAGGTAGGCGCCGGCCTCCGCAGGGTGTGCGCCGTCCTTCAAGTACAGCCCAACCTCGGCGTGCTCGTCTTGCAGCTCCATCCACGCGTGCCCGACCTCGACCACCGGCGTGCCCGTCTGCTCTCCGAGCTCCGCATACTCGGCGGCCACCCGCTTCAGCATCTGGGCCGGCGTCTTCCCGACCTCGTCCATGTAGTTATAGAGATTGTGCCCGGCACGCCGGGGCCAGGTCTCGAACAACATCGCTTCGGCCCCGGAGGCTCGGACAGCTTCCACGAGGCCGGCCCCGGCTTGGGCGAATCCCTCGGGATCGCGAAGAGGGTCGAGGCTGTGGCTCTGCAGCAGCACCACGTCCCACTCCCGCGCCGCCAGCATCTCGGAGGTTTGCGACCGCTCCAGGTGATACGCGAAGTCCTTTCCGCCCGTCGCGAGGCGCTCGACGTGGAACGCTACGCCGGCGTCCTCGGCCATCGCCTCGAGGAGCGCTGGGGTGTCGCTTTGAATGACGTAGCTGTTCCCAATGAACAACACGTTGAGCGGCTCGACCGGCGCGCAGCCGGGAATTGACGGTACGGCAACCGCGCGCTCTTCTGGCTCCGCGACCTCAGGCTCGGCCACGACGGCAAGCGCGGGGCTCCAGGCCGCCATGCCAGGGGAGGGTTCGGCGCCAGCGCAGCCACAAAGGGCCCCCGCGGCGAGCATTGCGTGTCCATGACGCATCACCCCTCCACCCTACCGCGTGCGGCGCCCGAGCGTGCGAGGCTACACTTTGTCGCCCGGATGGACTGCCCCGAGGAAAACGCGCTCGTCGACTTCGTGCGCGGTGAGCTCGACGACGCGACCCGCGACGCGCTCGAGGTGCACCTGGACAGCTGCGAGCTGTGCCGCGCGGTCATGGTGGAGCTGGCGCGGTTCGAGCCGGCAATCGACGAGCTGGCGATCACCGACACATCCCTTGCGCCCGAGCCGGTCGCCGCGGATCCCACGCGGGACCCCGCGGCCGAGACCTACAAGGTCGCGCCACGTCTGAGCGAAGGCGACAAGGTCGGCCGCTACGTCGTGCTCAACAAGGTCGGCGAAGGCGGGATGGGCGTCGTGTACGCCGCCTACGATCCGGAGCTGGACCGCAAGGTCGCCATCAAACTACTGATGACATCGCTCGGTGGCTCTCTCGACGAAGAGCTGGCCGAGCAGCGCACCCGTCTGCTCCGAGAGGCGCAGTCGATGGCGAAGCTCACCCACCCCAACGTCATCACGGTTCATGACGTGGGCGAGTTTGGCGACCAGGTGTTCGTCGCGATGGAGTTCGTCGACGGCGGAACGTTGACCGAGTGGCTCAAAGCGCCGCGACCGTGGCGAGACCGGCTCGAGATCTTCGTGGCGGCAGGCCGAGGCCTTGGCGCTGCCCACAAAGCCGGCCTGGTTCACCGGGACTTCAAGCCGGACAACGTATTGATCGATAGCGAGGGCAGAGCCGCAGTCACAGACTTTGGCCTGGCACGCCCGGCTGCGGGCAAAACCGACTCTTTCAGTACGGTCTCGGCCATCGAGCGCACGCCGGTCATGTCGGCCCAGCTCACCCGCACTGGGGCACTCGTCGGCACGCCAGCGTACATGGCCCCCGAGCAGCTCGCCGGACAGCGCAGCGACGCACTGGCCGACCAGTTCAGCTTCTGCGTGACGCTGTACGAGGCTCTCTACGGGCGCCGCCCTTTCGAGGGACGCGTCCTCGGTGAGCTGATGGCGAACGTCACCTCGGGCCGCTTTCTCCCACCACCGCGCGACTCCGACGTCCCGCGGCGCGTCCGAAGGGCGATCCTCCGGGGGCTCTCGCTGCGGCCCGAGGAACGCTTCCCCACGATGGAGGCGCTCCTCGCCGAGCTCACGCACGACCCCGCACGCACGTGGCGGCGGTGGAGCACAATCCTGTTTCCCGGCGCGGTGCTTGGAGTCGGGCTTCTCGCCTACAGCCGCACCGAGAATCCAGACGACCTCTACTGTGACAACGTGGACTCGATGTTACGCGGCATCTGGGACGAAGGTCGTCGGACCTCCTTGCACGACGCATTCCTGGCAACCGGGCGGCCCTATGCGGAAGCGAGCTGGAGCAGCACCGAGGCCGTGATCGAGGACCACGCGCAACAGTGGCTCGCGGCCCAACGCACTGCCTGCGAGCAGTCTGCGGCAGGGGAGGTTCCCGGGTCCATGCTCGCTCTGCGTATGAACTGCCTCGAAGCTCGCCGCCGCGAGCTGAGCACGCTCGTTGGAGTGCTGCAGGACGTCGACGGCGAGTCCCTCGAGCGCAGCCTCGATGCGACCAGCATCCTGCAGCCAGCGTCTAGCTGCGACGACGTCGAGGCGCTCGCTCGCGCGGACTCGTCCCTGGGCTCGGCCGATCAACGCGCACGGAGGGACGAACTCGACGCCCTCAACACCCGGGCGCTCGCGCTGCAACAGACCGGCAAGCACGACGAATCAGCCCAGAGCGCTCTCAAGGCGCTCACGCTCGCGCGCGAGGGGGGGCACGCGTGGAGCGAAGCCGAAGCCCTCATCACCCTGGCCGAGGACCGTGAGTTCCAGGGACGACTGGAGGAAGCCGAGTCGCTGCAGCACGAAGCGATGTCTGCAGCGTTGGCCGCGGGCAACCAGGCCGTCATCCCTCGCGTCGCCGTCGGTCGGGTCTGGGCGGGCTCCGATCCAGGCGCGTCCCTCGAGGACACCGAACGCTGGTACCAGCACGGAATCGCCGCTCTGGAACGACTGCGCGTGGGACCCAAGCGGCGCATTCAGCTCGAGAACGGGATCGCCGTGGCCTACATGGCCCACGACATCTTCGACCTCGCCGAACAACACATCCAGCTCGCCCTCGACGCAACCGCCAATGCACCCGAAGCCTCCGTCCTCGGCGAAGACATGACGTGGGGCACGCTGGGGCGACTTTATGCTCGGCAGGGTCGGCTCGAAGAAGCCGAAGACGCCTTCCAGAAGTCGCTCGACATCACTCGAACGCGCTACGGCGCAGGCCACCCATTCATGGCGTCCTCGCTCGAGAACATCGGAGCGATCCGGGGCCAGCTCGGAGACTACCAAGGAAGCCGCGAGGTCCTAACCCAGGCGCTGGAGCTGCGGCGTATCACCCTTGGGGACGGACATCCCGACAACTCCAACTCGCTGGTCAACCTCGCCAACGCCGACCGGCACCTGGGAGACCACGCTCAAGCCCAGCAGAAGATCGAAGAAGCGCTGAGCCTGATTCACCGAACGCAGCCCGGGACCGGGAACGAGTCCGACCTGCTGAGGCGCCTGAGCGAAGTCAAGCGCGAGCAGGGGAACTTTGAAGGCGCCGTCGAGTCGAGCCGGACCGCCGTCGAGCTCGTGCGCACGCTCGATGGGCCCTCTGCGGTCAGCATCGCCCGCCACCTGGCCGAGCTGGGCCGAAGCCTGCTCGAGGCGGGCTCGTTCGAGGAGGCGCGAAGCAACCTGGCCGAAGCTATCGAGCTCCTCTCCGACGCCGAGCCGGGCGACCCGTTCCGCGCAAAGTCCCAGCTGGCGTGGGCGGCCACCTTCCCCCAGGGGATCCCGGCAGGACAACGTCCAGCCATCGAGGCCGCCGCCAAGATCGCGACCCAAGGAGAGCGCCCGCTGCACAACGCCGACGCCTTCGCGCTGTGGGCCCGTGTCGCTTGGGCGGACGGCAACAAGCGCGCGGCTCATCAGCACGCCCAGGCCAGCCGAGAGATCCTCGAGTTGCTTGGCAATGAGGGCGCACAGCAGCTCCAGCAGCTCAACAGCTGGATCGAGCGAAACCCGGCCGGTCCGGGGCTGCGATAGCAGCGAGCGCTGAGCCCCGGCTGCGAATATTCAGAAATTTCTCGCAACAGTCCGTGACCTCGCCCGTCAGTTCAGGTGAGCGCAGATGACTCGGCATCACTGGATATGCATCGCCGCCGCAATGGTGGGCGGCGTTGCGGCGGGTACAATGGGGATCAGCTGGCTTGGCGCGCCACCGCCCAGCTCCTCGTGGTCCATGACCACGGGCGCCGGGACCGGCTACCTGCTCGTCGCAGCGCTCCTTGTCGCGAGTCTTGGTGGCCTGCTGATCCTCCAGGGCCGCTGTCGCGTCGCGAGCGTGCTTTTGTGTGCCGCCGGAATCGTCCCGGGGCTGGCCGAACCTCGAGCGTTCGTCGCCACCTTCGTGCTCGTGTTCGCCGGTCTGCTGACCTCCTCGCTGCCGACGCGACGCGCCCGAGGGTCTCGTGCCCTGGGCACTAGCTCCGGATCTTCTTCGCGACTGGCGTCTGTGCACCCAAGTAGAGCTTGAGCGTATCCACGCCGCGGACCCGACGGGCAATGCCCTCGAGTTCCTTGAGCATCTTGAGCATCAGGTGCTCGCCGGCGTGTGGCCCCATCGCCGAGAAGTCCTCGTGCACCGCCATGTAGAGCGCGATGAGGGCGTTGTCTTCGCGTGTGAACACGATGGCCCCCACGGGACCGGCGGCCATACCGATGCCCCGCACCGTGACGAAGAGCGTCTGTACAGCGACCTCCTTGGAGACCGTCATGTGCAGCCGCTCGCCGCTCGCATCGGCGACGAGCTTGGGCAGACCATAGGTTTCGGACACGACCCGGATCCCGTCCTTCACCTTCTCCTGCTGGAGGTTGAAGAACAGGATCCGCTCCGCCTCCTCACGATGCTCGAGCGGCAACGTCGAAGAGAACGCGAACGCAGCGGCGCGAGTGCGACGCATCAGATCTCGCGCAGCGGAGGAACGATGATCTCGTCGGTCTCGAGGAAAAGACCCGACCACGACAACCCCACGCCAAAGCCCATCCAAGCCCACTTGGTGGGCTTCTTCAGGTAATCGCCGCCTTCGGTCACGAGCGTGAGCGGGATGGAGGCGCAGCCTGTGTTGCCGAAGTCCCGGATCGACAGCAGCATCTTCTCGTTCGGCACCTTCATGCGCCGGGCGAGGAAGTCGAGCATGAACTTGTTGGCCTGGTGAGGCACGAAGACGTCGATGTCATCGGGGCTCCAGCCAGAGCGCTCGACGAGGTCCTTCAGAAGTCGCGGAACGCGCTTCATCGTGAAGGTGAGGACGTCGGGGCCCTTGAGGATGAGATCGATGGGACGACGCTCGACTTCATCGTCGTCCATCCGACGCTCGAACAATTCCGGAGTCCAAGGCAGCGCCCCTGCGCCCCCCTTGACCATGATCTTGTCGAACCCCTTGCCGTCGGCACCAAACTGATGCGCGACGATCTGGTCTTCGCCCTCCGACGTCAGCAGGGTCGCGGTACCGCTGTCGCCGAACAGGATCGAGTTGGCGAGGTCGCTGCGGTGACGGCAATCCGCCAAGCGAGGCCGGAACAGGCCAGCGCTCATCTCGCCACTGAGCAACAGAGCGCGCTTGATCACCCCGCCCTTGAGCAGGCCGTCCACAACGATGAGGCTGTGGGTGTAGCCCGAGCAACCCAGGTGGATGTCGAACGTGAGCGCGGTGCTGGGGATGCCCAACTCATGCTGGATGAGGTGCGCCGTCGCGGGCATGAGCACGTCACCCAGCGAGGTCACCAAGATGACCGCGTCGATCGACTCTCGATCCCATCCGGCTGCCTCGATGACGTCCTCGGCCGCCTTGATGCACATCATCGAAACGGTCGCGTTGGGTCCACCCTCTCGCTTGCGCTCCACGCCCGTGTTGTCGACGATCCGGTCGACATCGTGTTTGGGGAAGTGCTCAGCGGCCGAGCGAGTCTCGGCGACCGCCTTCGGCACGCATGCCGCGATTCCAACAACTTTCATGATGATACAGACGTCCTACGTTGAGGATTCGGACTACTTGATGGCGTCGCCGGCGAGGTCGAGAACGTCTTGAACCGTCTTGCACTCGGGGACCTTTTCTTCGTCCACCTCGGCGCCGTTCTCATCCAGAAGAACGATCAGGTTGATGACCGCGGTCGAGTCCCATCCTTCAAACTGCTTGAGCTCGGTCGAGGGCTCGAGCGCGTCCTCCGAGACCTGAAGCACGTTGGCCAGTTCCGCGATAAATTCGTCCTTGGTCACCCCTCCTGACTACACCGGGCGCAGGGCGGAAAACAAGCACGGGACAACCTCACCGCGACGTCACGCGGCGCCCGGGAGTTGACTCGAAAAGAGACGCTTTACCAGCGAGCCCGCAGACCCAACGACGGGATGATGTACCGGAAGCCCTGGGGTGTGCATTGAACGATCCCTCGAGCCGGATCAGGTGCTGCCGCCAGCTGCCCGCTTCGCATCGCGAGGGTGTCCGGAGTCCCCTGTTCGTTCTCGGTGCAGGCGAAGGTCTCCCGCGCGTAGGTCGCGTTGGAAATGTCGAGCGCCAGCGACATCTGCCACTTGGGCCACCGCCAGATTCTCTCCGCCCGAAGGTCCAGCTGGAAGTAGGGTGGCAGACGGGCGTTGTTGCGGCGGTTCCGCAAGGCGTCGGTCTGGGACTCGTTGTCGTCCCGAGCCGTCCAGGGCCGCCCCGTGTGGTAGTGCACCCGGCCGCCGAAGTTCCACTTCTGGCTGACCCGGTAGCCCAAAACGACGTTCAGGATGTGCCGCTGGTCCCAGCTTGCCGGCGCGTTGCCCCCGATGTCGTAGTCCCGGGTCGCCCGCGAGAGCGTGTAGGCCACCCAGCCAAACACCCGCAGCTGCGGATCGAGTTTGACCAGGGTCTCGAGGCCGTACGACCAGCCTGAGACCGAGCTGATGACATCCTCGAGCTCGTTGATCGGGTTGTCTTCGTTCTCAGCGTCGATCTCGTAGTCCTGGAGGTTGCTCAGATAGCCGACATAGGCTTCCTGCTCGATATTGAGGAGCCCGGGGACGGCAGCGAACTCATAGCCGAACGAGGTTTGTGCGTTCTGCTGCAAGCCGCGCTCGAACCCAAAGCTCTCGACGCCCGGCACCGGGATCGGGAACGTCGGCGGCTGATGGTACAGGCCGATCGCCTGCTTGAGTGCCCAGCGATCGTTGAGCCGCTCCCGCATGAGGAGTCGCGGGTCGATGCCAAATGCCGACGTGTATGCCTGGGTGTTGAAAACGTAGGGGCTGCGACCGACCTGTCCGTAGAAGTCCGCACGCAGGCCCGGCCGAACTTGAACGTTGCCCTTGTTGAAGATCAGCTCCGCGTAGGCACCGGTCGCGGAGACGAAGCGCTCGCTGAAGAACAACCCGAGGTTGGCGGTGTCGATGTCCTCGCCTTCAGCACCGGGCGTCTCGATCCGGAAGAACTGAAACTCGGTGTCGAGCCCCAGGCCGATCTCGACCGCCTTGCTGCGGGTCGGCAGCCGATAGTCGACGCGTGGTGCGATCCGGTACTCCCGCGTGAACACGTCCCCCAGCCCCGAGGAGTCCAGACCCAACACCGTGGCATAGGTCGCCGTGCCGCCACCGCGCAGCCGCTGTCGCACCCGGTTGTCGAAGCGATGGAAGTTGAAGCGCAAGAACGTGGAGGAAGGTGCGCCATCGGTCGCACGGGTCCCGATGTCGTCGTAGCTTCCGTAGGCGAACGCGGTGTACCGAGCTCGGCGCCCCAGGTCGTGGTCGAAGCGGGCTTGGTAGTCCCAGAAGTTGATCCGGGCCGTCGAGTTGACGAGGCTCAGCACGCCCGCGGTGTAGCTGTAGCGCCCCGCCAGCGTGAGCGCACCGCGAGGATCCCCCTTCTCGCACTCGCTCCGCTTCTTGGTGCGTCGACACTCGCGATCGAGCACTGGCCTGGAGATCGGCACCTCGACCAGACCACCAGCATCCGTCAGCCGGACGTCCACCTCGCCATGAACTCGGTCGCGACGGGCGGGACGCGTCGTGGCCTCGATCAATCCTGCGGTGAAGCGCCCGAGTCGAACCGGCGCGCTGCCGGGATAGAAGTCGACCGCGTCGATGAAGTAGGGGTGAATGACCGAGGGCCCGATCGCGACGTGGTAGAGGATCGGGACCCGGGCACCGTCGAGGTAGTAGCCGGTGTTGCCCGGTGCCGCGCCTCGCACCACGATATAGGGCAGGAATCCCGCCAACCGACTCACCCCCGGGAGCGCGGTCACCACGCTGAGCGGATCGCCTCGGGTGCCCGGCACTTCGTGGATCTCTCGCCCCTCGAGTCGCGTGCTCGACACGGCAACCGCTTGCTGCTGCTCGACGATGGTCCGATACCGTTCGCCCTCCAGGCTCGTCTGCAGGAAGAACTCCATCTCGAGGTCCTGCTTGTCGACGAGCGCGACGTCGACCTCGAGATCCTCGAAGCCCGGCGCTTTGACGACGAACGCATAGTCACCCGGCGGGAGGTCAGCCGAGAACGCTCCATTCTCGTCGGTGTCGATCGGTCGACTCCCATCCTTGGGCAGCAATCGCGCCCCGCCGGCCGGATCCCGGTCCCCGTAGATCAGCACCCGGCCTCGAAGCCGCGCCTGGCCCTCGGGCTCTTCTTCGGCGGGCACCTCCTGGGTCGGTTCGGATGCGTCGGGCTCGATCGGCTCGGCGGCTTCGACAGGCGCCGGCGCTGCCACGTCAGGCCCGGTGGACACTGGCGCACTCAGTGCCGCTACAATCGCCCAAACCCACGCGCTCAAGGTCGTCATGGTCGCGCCGCGCGGACCCGAGCGTCAACCCTGGCGCGAGCGCGGCGCTGCAGGCCCTGCTACAGCCCGTGCTACTGGGTGACTTGGACGAACTTCGCCACCGACGGAGTCCCGGCCGCATCGACCACAAAGAGCATGTAGAAGCCCGGAGGCGCGACGGTGTTGGTCGATGGAGCCGTCACGGTCAACGCATCTTCGGCGACCTGCTCGAAGCTGAGCTGGATGAAACGTCCGGTGCCGGTGTGGTGGGTCTCTGAGTTTGGGCTCAGCATCACGACGCTGGTGATGGCTTGTCCGCCCGCGAGCGCCACCGGGAGTTCGAACGTCTCGCCGTAGCTCGCACGCGTGGCCTCGCGAGGGATGCTGGGCCGCTCGCGCTCGCTCCCGTCGCCGTCAAACAAGTACGGCGGGCTGTAGATCTCGTAGCTGCGAATGTCCCGTGCCCTTCCACCCAAGAGTTTTCCAGCCCGCGTGGGGTCTTGCCCTCCGGTGACCAGCACGCGACCGTCCGGGAGCAGCGTCGCGGTGTGGTGGTACTGCCTGGGATGCATGAGCGGCTTGGTGACCGACCACGTGTTGGTGGCGGCGTCGTACATCTCGGTCTCGTAGATGTAGTCGATGACGAAGTCTCCGTCCTGCTCTTCGTCATTCCATTGACCGCCGGTTTGACCGCCAACCGCCCAAGCCTTGCCGTCCGGAAGCATCACCACGCTGACGTTTGCCCGCGAGTTCCCCATCGGCGCGAGCGATTCCCAGCGCAGCGGCTCGTCGCCGGCTCGGGTCAG
The DNA here is from genome assembly GCA_964352485.1 of uncultured Nannocystaceae bacterium. Taxonomy (GTDB): domain Bacteria; phylum Myxococcota_A; class Polyangia; order Nannocystales; family Nannocystaceae; genus CAJXVA01. The sequence continues at coordinate 12,183 of CAYGTG010000010.1, forward strand.
GTCAACCTGCTCCACGAGGTTGTGCTCCGGCGCTTCCCCTTGATCGCACTCGGGATCGGGATGGTTGCTTCCGCAGGCTGAATCCAGCCCCCGTGCATCCACGATGCCGCCCGCGTACGCACGCATCAGGGCCTGAGCCGGCTCCACGGTGTCGTCGACATGGAAGGTGACGTCACCGTTCTCGTGGAAGGCGTTGGGTCCTTCAGCGTCCTGCCAGGTGACGACGTCGTCGTCGTCCAAGGTCAGCAGCACCGCCTCATCTCCGTGATCCCAACCGATCCTCGGGCTGTAGATGCGCCCGTTGGGTAGAATCCGCATGGCGGGGTAGCGCTCGGGGAAGGCCTTCTCGCTGCCCTCGAGCGTCGTCCATCGGTTGGTGTCGGGATCGAAGATCTCGAGCGGATCGGTGCCAGATGTGCCGGATACGACCAGCGCACGGCCGTCGGGGAGGGTGAGCAAGGAGGGGTACCAGCGCCGCTCCTCCATGCTCGCCACCTGGCTCCAAGTCTCGTTCCTGGAATCGAAACGCCACGTGGCGCGGTGCTTGAGGACCGAGTTTGGAAGGAACCCACCACCTGCGACGAGGAAGTCGCCGTTGGGCAAGAAGGTATGGTGGGCGCAGAAGACGTCGTCGTCGTAGGCCTGCGTCTCGAACTCTTCGGAGAGCGGGTCCCAGGTGAGCGAGACCAGAGGGTAGTTGGAGCTGGCGAAGCCCCGGCCCGCGAACAACAGCACCCGCCCCGAAGGCAGCATGCCGACGTGCATGCCGAGGATACCGGTCTGCCCAGTGGGGTCGTCTCGACCGTCCTCCGTGAAATAGCTCGGAGGCGTGAACTCGCCGGTCACCCAAGGCTCGCGCGCAGGCTCGAACGCGGTACATGCCGCCTCGTGGCAGAACAGGCCGTCGTTGCAGTACTCGTCGTAGTCGTCGCAGTACTCGCCTTCGCCGGGCAGGGGCTCCCCCTCGGCGTCATCCGCCTTGCCACCGGCCGAACCGGCGCTGGCGCTGGCGCTATCGTCGGACGCATCGTCCCCGCAGCCGGCGATGAGGAGCAGCGACGCAAAGATGGTTCCGATACGACGTTCCGATTTCATGGTTGCCCCCGCCTCGAAGCGGCCTTGGCCGAGAAGGGTAGCATGATTACCCACATCGGCTGGCGCCGACGCCGGGCAAGCAGGGCCACGAGCCCCAGAACACCCCAGCCCGCCGGCGTATCGCCCTGTGAGCGACAGCCGCAGCCGTCGTCTCCACCATCAGACCCGGCGGCGCTCGTTCCGCTGTCGGTCTCCGCGGCGTCGGTGGTGGAGCCGGCACCCGTCGTCTCGCACGCGGGATCCATGACGAAGCCGCCCATGCAGTCGTCGGGCTCGGCACCGCAGCCGGCGGAGTCCGCCGGAAGGACAACGTTGGCTTCGTATTGGTACGCCGTGTACGTCTCACCATTGGGATCGGTGAAGTCGACGCGCAACAGGGTCGACGCGCCGCCTGCCTCCTGCGGTACGACCCATTCGAGGGCGAACTGATCGCCCTGCACCGGCACGTCTTCGGCGAAGGCGGTCCAGTCGGGATCGGATGCATCGGGGCCAGAGGTGATCGCGAAGGAGGCGGTCATCGTCGTCCCCGGCAGCGCGCTCACACATCCCTCGATGCGAACGGTGTCGCCGACACACGGTGACTGCTCCCCGGTCGAGATCGCCCCGGCCGGACCGTCGGCGGCGGGGTCACCTTCGTCATGTACACGCACCACGCCGCCCACGCGGGGCGACCACAGGTTCGAGACCGGCTCGTAGGTGTAGCCCAGCAGGACGTAGGCGCCGGCTGGAACCACGGATGTGTCCCACGATACCGGTTGCGAGGACGCGGCATCGGTGATCGGGCGCCGGTCGGCGTCCTGCGTGATCCGGTGCCAGCACCCGTCCCATTCGGTCGCGAGCTCAAAGATGTCGTCGTCCTGCGGAGTGACGAAGTCCTCGTAGTTGATCAACGTCTGCTCAACGTCGGCCATCGAGATCCAGCTGGGCAGATCCTCTTGCGGGGAGGTCTGCCGACACAGCGCGAAGAACTGCTGGGTCCGACTCCCCACGACCTCCTCTGGGGTGACGTCGGTGTCCTCGAACGGGATCCCGTAGACGAGATCATAGTTCGCCTCGACGGTGCGGTCGACGAACTCCATGCACGTCACATTGTCCCACTCGACCGGCGTCCGCGGATGCTGGGAGTTTCCGGCCTGGGCGCTGCCAGACGCCGCGACGACCCCGAGCGCTGCGGCAGCGGGAAAGGCAATCCAGGCACTCGAAGCGAACAACCGCACCAACCTGTTGTCTTAGCGCCCCAAAGCCTCCGGCTCAAGGGAGCGAATGCGGTAACAGCAGCGCCGAACCTGGCGTTGTACCCGCCACAGCATGGCCCTCTCCCCAGTCATCTTTGCCGCAGCCGGTCTCGCCACCGTCGTGACTTCGTGGGTCGCCTACATGGCGACGGTGCCATCGGGAAAGGTTCCCCTGCGCCCCTACGGTCACTTCGCGGCTCAGGCACTGGGTGCGGGGCTGGCCGGGACCGGCATGGCCACAGCCATGACCACCGGCGGCGTGCTGCTACCCGCCCTCGTTGGGGCGCCGGCCGTGACGCTCGCGGGGTTGTTTGGTTACCTCTACACCCAGCGCGCGACTCCGGTCGGGCGACTGCGGGTGGCCGTCGGCGACCCCCTTCGTCCGTTCACCGCGCTCACGCCCGAAGGAGACACCTTCGATGCTGCATCCCTTCGAGGCCGCAGGGTGTTGCTCAAGTTCTTCCGCGGTCACTGGTGACCCTATTGCAGCGCCGAGTTGCGGCGCTTCGAAACCATCGGGCCCAAGCTCGCCGAACACGGGGTCGAGGTCGTCGCCCTCAGCAAAGACACGCCGCAAGATGCGAGCCTGCATCGGGACCGCGACAACCTCTCGTTCCAGCTTCTGTGCGACCCCAAGCTCGAGGTCCTCCAGGACTACGGCGCCGAGCACCACAAGGCCGTCGAGTTCTCGACCGGAAGATTCACGATCATGGGCGTGCCGCTGGCCCTCATGCCGTCGTTCAAGTCCATGGCGATCCCGACCACCATGCTCGTCGACGAACAATGGATCGACCAGGCCGAGGACTACCGCATTCGCAGCGCCGAGGACCGAGTGTTGACCGAGGTGCGACGCGTCTTCGCGAAGAGCTAAAACCGCAACACGGGCCCGGCTGCGAACTCGAGTTCATAGACCCAGCCGTGGGGTTCATCAACGGCGGCGAAGTCGAGCTCTGCGGACGCGCCCCATCGGGTGCTGGCCCACACGTACATCCCAGTCGCCGCGATGGCGCCGGGGGCGACGAAGCGCTCCTCGCTCACACCAAAGGCAACCACGGCACCGAGCCCGATGAACGGGTCGAACCGATGACTTGCGTGGAACGGCTTCTTGAGGAGGATGTCGACCGGAAGAACCGGCCCCGCTTCCGAGAACAGTGCGTTCATGCTGACTTCGAGCTCGAGCCACCGCGGCACCAGCGTACGCTCGTAGGCAAACCCAAAGCCCCCTTCTGGCTTTGCGTCCCGTCCCGCGCCCTCTTCGAACGCGGCAACTCCGATCGCTCGAACCCCGACCAGGTTGTCGTAGTGGAGCGGACACACCAACTTGTCGTGTGCATGAACGGGAGGCTCGTCCACGTCAGGCTCGCCCGCCAGTGCCACCATGAAGAGGAGTAGATTGGGCATGGTGGACGACCGTCGAGGCAACGGGCGGCCGGAGCCCAATGTTACGAGCTGGGTGCGGCAGGCCTACCGTCCTCTCGCTGCGAAGCTCAGTTTTCGATCAGAAAGCGGAACACCAGTGGGGGGTCGTAGACCTCGGGGACGGGCAGCGGGGCGAGCCAGCGCCAGGCCTGCTGGATGACGACCGAGCCTTCGATCCGGTCGTTGCTTGCTGCAGTCACGAGGACGAATCCCTCCCTGGACTCGAAGCTGCCCGCGGGTGCGTCGGGCAAGAAGAGGCGAAAGCGGTCTTGGTCGACTTCGGTCAAGCGGTAGCCGCCGCGAGGCCAGGAGATCTGGCTGATGTCGACATCGTTGGGCCCCAGCTCCAGCTCCAGCGTGAGCTCAGCCGGGACCGTTTCGCCGCCGAAGCTCGCCTCGCCCTCGGCGTTCATGATGAACTTGCGCGGGCCTCCGTCGATGGTTCCAATGGTCGCAGTGACGCCCTGGTTGAAGCTGCGCTGGAACTCGCCGTCTTCGTAGACATGAAAGCCGGGGCCGGGCACGTCGAAGCCAACCTCGCCGCGACAGGTGTCGAACGCCTCCTCGCTGATCATGCCAAGCTCGCGGACGAGGCGGAGCTTGGTGTACGCCGCGGCAAGTCGCTGCGGGATGTTCTCTTCGGTGTGATCTCGGAAGGCCTGACACGCGCTGTCCTCGGGGATGTCGATCATCGCGGACCGACCTCCGCATGCCTCGGTATCGCCAGCATTGTAGATGGAGCTGACCCCTTCAGCTCGGAACATAGGGGCGACCTCGGCCCACGCGACCATGTCCGCGACGTCTTCGCCGTGGTTGGTCCCGCCGTAGCGGCTCATGAAGCTCGCTTCGGTCGTTTGCTCGGCGTCGTAGAAGCGCAGGTCGGGTGCACACTCTCCGTCGGGGGCCACGCTGCTGTAGGCGTCCGCCCCGAACCCTTCGGTGACGAAGGCCTCGTGCATTCGGAGCCACTCTCGCCTGATCCCTCCGAGCAGCCGGGTGCTCCGGACCAGGTCCCCGGCGACTTGTTCGGACTCGAACGTCCACCCGCCCACGGGCTGCTGAACCCCGAGAAACGTCTCGATGAGGGTGTTGATGGGTTGGCCCTCGTGCTGGAGCAGGTGCTCGGTCGCGTGCGCTGCTTCGTGGAAGATCGTCTTGGTCAGCGCGAGCTGAACTCGGCGGTCCAGGAGTGCTTCTTCGCTGTAACTTTGGGTGTTGAGCAGCATGAGATCGGCCGAAGCCATCGACGCGACGAAACCCTTCAGGGATGATTGGGGCACCTCGATGAAGCCGATACGGCCCAACCCGTGGCACAGCGTGGGCGCCATGCGGTTGAGTGCGGCCTGCAGTACGGCGCGTTGAAGAGGTCCCGGGTTCGCGGGAGGGGCCGTGATGCTCTTGGCGTTGAGTGTTGCCGAGGGGATGTAGACGGTGTCTTCCACGCCTTCGAGCAGGACGACGTGTCGGCACGCCGGCGATGCGATTGCGGCGCGGAAGCTCCGCGGCGCGAGGAAATCCTCCCGCGCGACCTCGGTCCCCTGTGCGTCGTAGACCACGAAGCGGTCGATGTTCTCCGAGGAGAAGTAGAGCATCGACTGCGCGTCGCCGGGCTCGAGAGCCTCGAGGACCTGCGCGCCGTCGCCTTGATCGTCTTCGAACAGCATTCCGGTGGGGAACGATACGGCTTGAACCTCGAGCCAGTTCCCGTTGGCGTCTTCGGCGACGATCACATGCGTACCGCCGGCCACCCCTGCGGGCTTGCCCAGCTCGCGCAGGACCTCGGCAGTGTCCATCGCGTCGAAGGTGGGCACGCCACTGTCATCGAGCCGCAGCGTCACGCGGGTGATGGGGTCGCGCGGACCATTGGGGTCGTAGGGGCCGTCGGCGCATCCGGGCACCATGGCGCAGGCCTCCTCGAAGGTCTCTGGCAAGTCTTCAGGCGGTCCTTCCGTGTCGACGCCCGTCTCCGACGAGGCTTCGCCACCGCCGGTGTCCAACTCCGCGTCAGTATCTCCAGCATCGGTGTCTTGGACGATGCAGCCGGCGAGAAAGATCAGCGCCCCAAGCGTCCAAGCCATCCGCTGGCGGGGTTCGAGACTCTGAGGTGTGTTGATGTGCGTCATTCCAGGTTCACGCTGCTCGTTCATGTCGGTGCTCCGCGAGCCGGACCGGCTCTCGTGGGGTTGTACGTCTCGGGCGAGCTTTGATCACGAAACCGGTGAGAGAACCTTCGGAGCCGGCGCGGACCGCGACGTCGGAGAGTCGCGACGCCCACGCGCCGTGGTAAACACGCGTCCTCGGGGAGCCGCAGCCCCGCGACCCACGCCCACGCACACAGCCGTAGGCCCAGGTTCTGCCTCCCATCGTGAACGAGCGAGAGAAACACCAGGCCCGAACGCGGGCGGCGGAGCGCCTCGGGCTTGCGGGTCCTGAAAAGGTTGACCTCGTGGTGCTTCCGGCGATGGAGGTGCGCATGGAAGCGGTCACGCCTGAGCGGAAGGCCCAGCTCGCGGCGAGTATTGAAGCGGAGTTCTACGCGCGCACCGACAGGACCAAAGTACCCAAGACCCCAACTCCGCTCGATGACGCGTCGCTTCTGGCGGTGTGCAGCACCTGCCGCGGCACGTGCTGCAAGGCTGGCGAGAACCACGCCTTTGTGACCCGGGCCGTCCTGACCCGGGTGAAGGCAGAGCGAAGATTCCCGACCGATGCCCCCCTGCTCCAGGCCTACTTGGATCGGGTCCCCGAGGAGGCGCGTCAAGGTAGCTGCATCTATCACGGTGCTCGAGGCTGCGCGCTGCCTCGCACGATGCGAAGTGAGACCTGCAACCGGTTTCTCTGTTATCCGCTGAAGCAACTCGGGAGAGATTTTTCGCGTGCCGGGTATGCGCAGCTTGCCGTGTCGACCGTCGCGGAGGACGAGGACCGGATGTTGCTCCTGAGCGACGGCGAGGCTCAGCCGGTTCCTCGGCGCAGCTGACGTAGTGTGCGTCGGGGGGGAAGCGAAATGCTCCATCCCCGCAAAGGTCCCGCATGGCACGCGCCTACCACGAACACCCCATCTTCAAGGTCTCCAGCGTTGGGCGCCCGGTCGATCCCCGCTATCCGAGCAACAAGGCGGTGCTCCTCCTCATGCTCGCGGCGTTGCTCGCCGGGATTGCAGTCGGATGGTTCGAGGAGCAGGACCTGACCGCGGCCTTGCTGCGGGGACTTGCCCTGGCGGCCACCGTATTCGGCTCTTGGGCATTGGGGCGCGAGCTCGACCCCGACCGAAACTCGACCGCGTTCATCGCTTCCGCTGTGGCCGTCGCCGCCGCTTTCATGCTCGGAACCGCGGACCTGTGGACGCTGATGCTCGCAATTCCACTGACCCGGATCGTGAACCGCACCGTGGGTCCTGCTGCGAAGACCAGCGACCTGCTGGCGGTGTTGGGATTGGTCGCGGTCGCGGTCTTCATCGACGGCCGGTGGTCGATCGGCGTTGCGGCCGTGATCGCGATGGCGCTGGATGCCTCGCTACCGCGCGGGCAAGTGGATCGCTGGGCCTACGCGGTGGTGGGCGCGCTCATCGTAGCCGGCTTCCACGTCCAGCGCGGGATCGAAGTGTCGGTGCCCGAACAGCTGTACGTCGTACTTGCAGTGGTCGTGCTTACGACCATCGCGCTCATGACGATGCCGAAGACCGAGTCACCATGCGACTTGCCCACCCACACCTTGGTGCCCAAGCGCATCACGGCCGGGGTGGCGCTCGCACTCGCGTTGTTTGTCCTCGCCCAGCTAGAGACCGGCGGGCTGGCGGCGACCGGCGTCGGTGCGGTGCTCTTGGCACTGCTCCCCGGACGGCTCTTGGGGCGCGCCTCGAGCTAGTACCTCACGCCCGAAGTCCGGGCCGGGTTTCTGCACGGTCCCCGAGCGAGAGCGGTGATTCCGGGTCGGGTTCTTCCTGCTTCGGCTACAGGATCGGACCGCCGTCGCTCGCCCCGGGCTTTCCCCAGGACTCGACGTCCTGCAGCCCCATCTTGTGGAGGAACGAGAGCAGGAGCTGCTGATGATTGGGCTCCCCGTCGAACTGCACATAGCGCCCGGTCTCGAGAGCACCACCGGCGCCCCCACCGACGATGAACGGCATGTCTGTGACCGAGTGCGGGCCCCCATCGGACACGTCACTGGCATACCAGGCGATCGAGTTGTCGAGAAGCGTTCCGTCTCCCTCGTCCACCTCGTCGAGCTTCCCCAGCAAGTAGGCAAACTGGTCGAAGTTCCAGCGATCGATGACCTGGAGCTTTTCGATATGGTTCTCCACATCGCGCTGCAGGCCGTGGGTCGTGCTGTGGTGTCCCGAGTCGATCGGCTGCAGGTTGCCGTTGCCGTCCTCCCAGCTCAGCCACGTCATCGGCGCTCCGCAAGATCCGCCCAAAGACAGGGAGAGCGTCGCGACCCGCGTGAAGTCGAGCTCGAGCGCCAGCACGATGAGGTCTGTGTGCAGCTTGAGAATCGTCGGGTAGTTGGAGTCCGTGTTCTCGACGACTGCGCCTTCCATGACCTCGCGGACGTCCTGGCAGTTTGCCGAGGTGACGGGCTGGCCGATGTTGTCGAGCACTTGCTCGATCGAGCGGATGCTGTCCTCCAACCGTTCGAGCTTCTGACGCTCGAATGTGTCCAGCCCGCAGTGTTGCTTCATCGACAGCGTCTGCTCGCCGACAACATCGAGCACGCTCTTTCGACGGTCCCGTGCCGCAAGCAACTCCGGGGAAGGCCCTCCACCCTGGCAGTCGCCAATGAGAGGGGAGAACAACGAGAAGTAGATGTCGAAGGGATCCTGCTGGTACGGGTTCTCGACCCCGTTGTCATCGAACGAGATGTACATCGAGGGACGGGTGCACTGCAGCCTCGTTCCGAACAGCAGCGACTCGAAGGGCAAGCCCGCCGACAGCTGCTTGCCGAAGTAGTGGTCGAGCGACTGACCACTCGCGAAGGGGCTGTTCTCGGACTGCTGATCGTAGCCCGTGAGGATGGAGATCGACCCCTCGTTGTGGCTGTCAGCGCCTCCGCGGTTCATGCGGATGCCCCGGGGAATGATGATCTTGTCGAGCAGGGGCGTGAGCCCCTCGAGCGTGGTCCCGGACAGATCGTAGCTGCCCGACGCTGCGGTCCCCGGGCCGCCGTTGGGCCAGAAGAACGGCTGGTGCACCCCGCTGGACGAGAAGAACGTGACGAAGCGACGCGGCGCCGTCGAGCCGCCTCCGGCTCGGGTCGGCCGCGTCGCACTCATCGCCGGCAGCAGCATCAGCGCGCCGGGGCCAAAGCGCATCAGAAGATCACGGCGAGAAACATTCATTGTCTTGTGCCTTCGCGCGGCCACGAAATGCGACCGTGATGACGAGCTCGCGGAACAGCTCGCGGATGTTTCGAGACTCTCGGAACTGTGCGCTGATGCGCTCGAGGTCTTCCTCGCCGAGGACCTGCACCCGATTCCCCGTGGTGTATCGAACCCCCTGCAGGACCAGGCAGTCATACACATCGGGTTCCTGCGCGAGTTGGTCGATCAAACCGCGAACGTCGTCGAAGGGAAGGAGTTCCCCGGAGGACTGGATGAACAGCGCTCCGCTCGGGTCGATCGTGTGGCCGTTCTGCGTCTGGCGGAAACGTCCGACAGCGTCGTACTGCTCCATTGCGAAGGAGAATGGATGCATGTCGATGTGGCAGGTGTTGCAGGGCACTTGCTCCTCGATGCTCTCCAGCTTCTCCCGGGTCGTTGCATCCTCGGGAATGCCCGGCGGTGGCGTCGGCTCGACGCCGGCCGGTCGGGGTGGCAGGTCGCGGCAGAGCATGCGGTTGAGCAACGCCTTCCCGCGGTAGATCACCGCGGTGCTGGACGCGTCGGACATCGCCACGATGACACCCGCCGTGGTGAACACGCCCCTGCGTTGGTCGGCCGGTAGCTCGACCGATCCGTCCGCGAGGGGCTCCACGCCATACAGAGCGGCGAGCGGTGCATCGGCGAAACTCTTCTGCGTGGTGAGCAGCGTCCTCAGGTCAGCGCCCGGCTCATCCAAGACAAACTCGAAGAGGTCCTGAGTCTCGCGCATCATGGCCCCAACCAGCTCCTCGTCGAACTCGGGGAACGCCACCGGGTCCTTGCTCATGCCGGCCAGCCCGGTGAGACCCAGCCACTGCGAGAGAAACTCCACCATGCCCTCGTTCCCTTGCGGGGCGTCGAGCATGCGATCGAGGTGCGTCGTAAAGACCTCGGGGTCGGCAAGCGATCCGTCTCGAGCCGCCGCGAACAAGGCCTCGTCGGGCGGACCATTCCACACCATGTACGAGAGGTTCTCCGCCAGTTCGAACGGTGTCATCGGAGCCGCGGGGTTGTCGTCGTCTGCGCCGAGTTCGGTTCGGAAGAAGGCCTTGGGAGACAGCAAGACCGCAACCAGCACGCTGGCGAAGGCAGCGGACGCCCCCTGAGAGGGAGCGAGGTCCTCGTAGAGCTCCACGAAGGGCGCGAGGTCGGTGGTCTCAGTCCGGTGTGCGCGCTGCACGAAGGGCCCCAGATACGCCTCGAGGCAAACCACGTCGAGCGACTCCAACGAGCAGGACAGAGGCGCCGCGACGGCATCGACGTTGTCCGTGATCAGCGCGAAGAGGTCTTCCTCGAGGTTCGCGAAGAAGACCTCATCCACACCGCTGGCGTTGGCGTAGTTGGTGAAGTCCTCGGATCGACCGTTGAACTGGATCCTCGGCAACACCACCTCGACCCCGAGCGCTGCTTCGACCGTGCGCTCGTACTGACTGGCGGATAGCCTCCACAGCCGCGGCGGCTCCTCCTCCGCCGGCGAACTGGTGTCGCCGGTGTCGGACCCGTCGCCGGATTCACCGTCCTCACCGCTCTGCCCACCCGTCGACGCGTCCGGGTCGGCTCCGGTTTGTGGCACCGTCGCCGATGCGCCGGTGTAGCAACCGCTCGCCAGCGCGGACAGCAGCACCACAGAATGTAGTCGCCTCATTGCCCTCCAAGCATACGCCCGCTGCGCTCTTCCAACGGACCCAAATAGACGCTTTGTTCGTCGGGCCGCATACAGGACTGCCGACGGGGCATGCAGTCACCGTCGCCTGCATTACGCTCCCGCTTTCGACTTTGCGCGGGGTAGAGCGCCCCTTGGGGACGTTTTTCGAGACGCCGTCCGCCTTCGCGCTGTGACGGAATACTCTCGTCTCATGTCCAAGGAGTCGCCCCGCGTTCACGCGCCGCCCGCTGACACGGATCCGGGTGACGCCTCACTGCACGCGCTCGGTGGAGCGGAGACGGTGGCGGGGGATACAAGTTTGCCTGCAGCACCGCTGACGGCCAGCAAGATCGACGAGCGCTACCAAGACCAGGGTCGACTCGGCCGCGGGGGCATGGGCGAGGTGCGACTGTGCCGGGACGTTCGGATTGGTCGCGAAGTTGCCCTCAAGGTGATTCGAGACGAGCGGGCAGGAGACGCTCGGGCGCGTGCCCGCTTCTCCAAGGAGGTCAGGGTGCAAGGGCAGCTCGAGCACCCCGCTGTTGTCCCGGTCTACGACCTCGACGTGACGCAGGAGGGTCGGCCCTACTTCACGATGCGACGGGTCGGGGGCCGTACGCTCGCGGACATCATCCGGATGAACGACCCCGAGGAGTACTCCCGTCGCCGGCTGCTCTCCGCCTTCTCTGCGGTATGTCTGGCCGTGGACTACGCCCACCAACGAGGCATCGTCCATCGCGACCTCAAGCCGTCCAACGTCATGCTCGGCGACTTCGGTGAGGTGTACGTGCTCGACTGGGGGCTGGCCAAGACCATGGACGACGAGGAGCGGATGCCGACCGCGGACCCGGTCTCCTTCGACGATGTTGGGGGCTCGGGAGAGACCATCGATGGTGAAGTCCTCGGAACCCCGGGCTACATGGCGCCCGAGCAGCTCGATGGGGTCCATGGAAACGTTGGCCCGCACTCGGATATCTACGCCCTCGGCGCGCTGCTGTTCGAGCTGATGACGTCCGAGCCGCTCCACCCCCGAAACACGCCGCAGCAGGCCATCGGCTCCACGATCGAGGGTGCCGATGCGCGTGCCCACGCCCGCTATCCCGACCGCCAGGTGCCTCCCGAGCTCGAGGCAATCTGCGTCCGCGCCACCCAGTACGACCGCGCCGATCGGTTCACCAGCGCGAGGGAGCTACAGCTGGCCGTGGAACGCTTCCTCGACGGCGATCGAGACGCCGCGCTGCGCCGAGACCTCGCGCAAAGCTACCTGAAGCAGGCCATGCAGGCGTTCGAGAGACTCGAGCAGCGCGGCGCTGATCCTGCCGCGCTGCGTGAGGTGATGAACATGATCTCCAGGGCGCTCGCTTTCGATCCCGAGAACTCCGAGGCCCGCACGGCGCTGATGCTCCTGCTGACGCGCCCTCCGTCGAGTGTGCCCCCCGAGGTGCGAGAGCAGTTGGAATCGGGCCGACGAGAGAGCGAACGTAAAGCGGCCCGCGGCGGCGTCTCGGCCTACCTGGCGTGGCTTCCGTTCGCCGGCGTCACGCTCATCATGGGCCTGCGCTCGTGGGCGCTTCTGACTGCGATGCTGCTCCTCATCGCGTTGGGCATCGTCATCTCCTACCTGGGCTCGCGAGCTCGAAAAACCGATGCGTGGGCGACGGGGTCGCTGATCATCAGCACCGTCACGCTGATCATCCTGAGCCGATTGCTCGGTCCCCTCGTGCTGATTCCAGGGCTCGCCGGAGCCAACGCCCTGGCGTTCACGCAACACGCCAGCGGACTGCGGCGGATCGGCTACGTCTCGATCGCGGCGATGGCCGTGGTGGTCCCCCTGCTGCTGGAGATCACCGGCATCTGGCCGGCGTCGTACGAGTTCACTGAAGCGGGCATGCTCATCGTTCCACACCTCGCGTCGCTCCCGACGGTCGCAACCCTGCTGCTGCTCGCATTGGCCAGCGTGACGACGATCGTTCTGCCCGCGCTGCTCATGCGCGAAGCCAGGGACAGCGTGGAAGAGAGCCGCGAGCAACTCGCCGTGCAGGCCTGGCAGCTGCGACAACTCGTCCCCGATCGCGATGCGCGGGTGAATCGAGCCGCGGCCTCTGCTGAGGCAGCCTGAAGACGCCACCGGCGCGCAGGAAGGCGCTTGCGAGTCCAAGCTGCTCGTCCTCACCGCGACGC
>CAYGTG010000011.1:0-12193 GCA_964352485.1 uncultured Nannocystaceae bacterium
GCCCGAGTACGTGCACGGCGTCAGCGTCGACTTCGACGGCTACGTCTGGGGTGTGGGCTTCGCCAACAGCAACGCCTACCGGGCCGACCCGACCACGGGCGACGTGCAGACCTTCAACCAGCTGGTCGGTGCGTACACCTACTCGGACATGACCGGCTTCGCGCTGAACTCCGCCGGCTCCGAGCCGCCCGAGGGGTAGCAGCCGGGCTGCTTTGAGACCGGCGCGTCGCAGACCACTTCGCAGTTCTCGAGCGTCTATTGCGGCAGCAGGCTGGACATCGTCTGGCGGCTGCGGGCGACCTCGAGTTCCACGTCTAGATCTTCGAACCATCCGAAGAACTCCTCGAGCTGGTCCTTTTGATCGGGGCTGAGGTAGTCGAAGTTGGTGCCGCGGTCGTTGACCTCCCAAAACTCGCGCGTATCGAGGCTGCGCAGCTCTTGCCAGATGCTGTGCAGGCGCGAGGGGGGTTCGTCGTTCATGTCGAGCTGAATCTCGCGCGCATACTTGGACTCGCCTCGCATTAGGTACGTGGTGGCGAGCTTGATTTGGGCGCGCCTGACCCCTCGCAGCGTCTTCTCCTGCTCTTTGGTCTCGGCGTGCTCGTCGACGGCCAAGAAGACCTGCAGGAACTCTCGATGCTCGCGGATGCCCTTGGCGAGCGCCTTCTCGCACAGCGTCCCGATGTCGTGCGCGATGACCTCGGAGATGAAGGGCATGCCTTTGGAGTAGCTGACCGAGCTGTAGTAGCGCATGAAGCGGGCGATCTGCAGCGCACGGTGCTGGAGCTTCTGCGAAAGACCGGGGCTGGCGTCTGGCTCTCCGGCGAGTACGGCCTCGGCCAGCTGCCGGTACTGATGGAGGATGTTGTAGGCGGTCCGGATGTCCTTGGCGTTGACCGTCGCACGCAGGTACGTGTTGAAGAACTTGATCGCCAGGTCGAGGGCCCACAGGTCGCCCCGCCGCCCGGCAGCTTCGCCCAGGCGCCGCGTGTCGATGGCGATGAGGTAGCAGGTGTCCTTGATCTGTCCGAGCGACTCGGTGAACAGCATCTGGTACTGCCGCAGCAGCTTCCATTCGACCCAGGTGCCGCGCCGCTGCAGGTCTGCCACGGCTTCGTCGCTGAGGCTGACGAAGTCTGGGCTCTGCCGGTTCCATGACTGAACCTCGGACCACTCGTTTCGCATCGCCGCCTTGGACTCGCCGTAGCGGATGCCGAACTCGCACAGCGAGTCGATCGCACCGGAGGTGATCCCCTTGTCCTTTTGTTGGAGCGCGTTGAGGCCGATGTTGGCGAGGTGCTCGATCGCCTCGATGGCCTGGGCCTGACGGACGTCGGTCCGCCCGCTGCCACCCTTCGTTGGAGTGGCGGCAGCCAGGCCGTCGACCATGATCCGTCCCACGATCGTCTCAGGGTCGAGGAAGTCGAAGACGTAGGCGAAATAGGGAAACAGCAGCAGCAGGCTGGCCGTCATCAGCAGCATGGAGACCAGGACCCCCGACTGAGGAAGGTAGCTCTCGCCGACCGAGAAGTTGACCCACAGCACGTAGACCGTCGAGGTGACGAAGAACGCCAGCACCAAGAGGTTGGTGCGTGCTCGGAAGAACAGGGACGTGATGTGCGGCGTGAATCGGGTTGCGGCCAGCTGCACGATGATCGAAGACACCGTCAGGGCGAGTCCGAGCACGGCCGCCATCACCTCGCCCAAGCCGCCCAGTGTGTTGCGGGCTTGCTCGATGTCTTGATCGGAGAGCGACCGCAAGAGGCCTGCGACGGTCACGCGCTCGCCCGGGTCGGTGGCCGAGAGCAATTGGTCGGCCCAGAACGTTGCAAGAAAAATGAGCGCCGCAACGCCGAAGATGCCCAGGAACGGAACGGACCAAGTGCGCAGGGGAGCGGCGGCTCGACGGACGCGTCCGACCTGGCCGAGGAGACTGACGATCCGGCTCCGACTGCCACCCTGGCCGAGGTCGTCGTCGTCGTCGGACGGCGTGTGCGGGCCCGAGGACACCGTGAGGACGGTAGCAGAACGCGTAGGCGGGGGGTACAGTCCTCGCACGCGGCCGCGTTTTCGGGGGCCGCCCCTGGATCTCCAATGCTGCTTTGCGTAGACGTCGGAAACTCTCACACGACGCTTGGGGTCTTTGAAGGGGCGGAGCTGCGCTGCGAGCTGCGCGTGAGCACCCGGCGGGGCTGGACCCGTGACGAGGTGGCTGCTGCGCTCGCGCAGGCGCTGGGCCTCTCCGGTCTGGGCTTCGACGCCCTCACCGATGCCGTCGTGGCGTGCGTCGTCCCGCCTGCGCTCGTCCCCTTGTGCGAGGCGCTGAGGCGGTACGCCCAGCTCGATCCGCTGGTGGTCGGCCCCGGGACCAAGACCGGCATGCCGATCCGATACGACCCTCCGCAAGACGTCGGGGCCGACCGCATCGTCACCGCGGTCGCGGCTCACGGGCGCTATGGCAAGGCCGAAGACGGTTCGCCGCGCGGCGTTGTGGTCGTGGACTTCGGTACGGCGACGACCTTCGACGTGGTCTCTCCAACCCCGGAGTACCTCGGTGGAGCGATCGCCCCTGGCATCGGCATCAGCGCGGACGCCCTGTTCGCGAGGGCGGCCAGGCTCCCTCGGGTCGACGCGCAGCGCCCTGCGTCGGTGATTGGTCGCAACACGGTTGCGGCGATTCAGTCGGGTCTGGTGCTCGGCTATGTCGGACTGGTCGAAGGCCTCATCGTCCGGATCAAGGCCGAGGTGACGTGGCCGGTGTGGGTCATCGCCACCGGTGGCTTTGCCCGAACGATCGCCGTTGAATCCACGGCGATCGACGACGTCGACGATGCGCTCGTCCTCGAAGGCCTTCGCGACATCCACGGCCGCAACCGCAAACCCGAGAGAAACGACTGATATGGCCTACGATCATCAACCGCTCACGCAGCAAGAGATGGGCGCCGGCCCGTGGAAGATGGTCGGTCCCGACGCGCCCGCGCCGATGCGCCAGATGGTCGCTGGCGGCATGGCGCCGCTTCCCCCTCGCGAGCTGCTCATCGCGCTGTATCACCTCTGGGTCGACGATCCCGGCGGCCTGGGTGAACAGGCTGGAAAGACCTTGCTCGGCTTGCCGCCGGGGCTTCTCGACGGCGGGCTCAGCGAGTCCGAGCTGCCCGCCGGCGTGCTCGACTTCGTCGCGCGTCGGATGGCCCGAAAAGAAGCCATCCTCGAGAAGATCGTCCGCCACCCGCGGGTGGATGACGAGACCCTAGCTGCGGTCGCGCGTGCGTGTCCCGAGGGCATCTGCGACATCTTGGCGGAGAACCAGCAGCGATGGCTGTCGTTCCCCACCATCGTCGAGGCCCTGTACCAAAACCCCAACTGCCGGATGAGCGTGGCGCAGCGAATGATCGAACTCGCCGTACGCCAGGGAGTCGACTTGAGGCTCCCCAACATCGAGGAGATCAAGGCCGCGCTCGGGGACGGTGCGGCGCCCACCCCTGCGGCCGCAGAAGACGACGCGTTCCGCTCGGCGCTCGGCCACGAAGTGCTCGCGCAGCACGGCCGCTATGTGGATACGCTCGAGAACTCCGGCGTGGGGGAGGACGTCTCGCCCGAAGAGATCCGCGAAGCACCTTCGGAATACGACGGGCTCGATCTCGATGCCTTGCTTGGGGATGGTCCGACCGACAGCCTCTCGTTGCCCATCGAGGATGCGGAAGGGGAGCAGGCGCCGCCCGAGTCCGCAGACCCGCCGGCTGAAGACGAGGGCAAGGGCGACAGGCTTTCTCAGATCAGCATGCTTCCGATCATGCAGAAGATGCGCCTTGCCATCCTGGGCAACAGCTTCGAACGCTCGGTTCTCATCCGGGACTCGAACAAGCAGGTTGCGCTGAGCGCAATCAAGTCGCCTCGGGTCAAGGAAAACGAGGCGATCGCCTATGCGGCAAACCGCGCGCTCTCCCACGAGGTCATCCGGCACATCGCAGCGCGCAAGGAGTGGATGAAGCTGTACCAGCTGAAATACAACCTTGTGGTCAATCCCAAGACCCCGCTGTCCTCAGCGATGACGCTGCTCAACCACTTGCACGCGCACGATGTCCGAAAAGTCGCGCGCTCACGGAACATTCCCGCGGCTTTGGCCAAGGCCGCGAAACGTAAAGAGCAGCAGCGGCGTTGACCCCCCGAGGATGACGGATCGGTCTCCAGTCTCGATCACGGCCAGGGCGCTCGCCCGCTGGGGCGGTGTGCTCGTCGCTCCCCGCCGCACGGTTGCGGCGCTGGCGGTCGAAGACGGCGCGCGCGACGGCTTGGTCCTAGGAACGCTCTACGTCATCGGAACCGCGCTCTACCCGATGACGGACACGATCGCGACCGGCGTCTCGACGCATAGCCTCGTGGCGTTGGCCGCCGGAGTCGCCCGCGTGCTGCTGACGCCGATCGTGGTTTTGGTCTTGGTCGAGACCCTGCTCGGCGGCCGCAGAAGCTACCGGGGCGGCCTCTTCTTGCTCCCGCTCGTCGTGTTGGGAACGCTCGCCCACGTGCTGGCGAGCTTCGAAGTCGTTTCGATCCCCGCACTGTGGCCGGACTTCGCCGGGGCGGCTGCGGCCGGCGCCTTGGCGCTTTGGGCCCGCAAATCGATTCCGGTCGAACCCGCCGCGGAGGCAAGCGCATGAAGCGACTTCAGAGCATCGTCGGTGGTGTCGTCCTGCTGGGCGTGCTCTCGATCGGAGCCTACGACGCGGTCAAGGCCGCGCGAGACTGGGACTCGATGGGGCCAGCGGCGCCGGGGACCTCGCTGGAGACGTTTGCGGTCCAGCGTCTCGATGGCGAGCGATTCGAGCATGATGATCTCCTGGGTAAGGTCAGCATCGTCACGTTTTGGGCGACCTGGTGCGGCCCATGCCAGAGCGAACTCGCCGACCTCGATGAGCTCGACGACGCGTACGCGGGGCGGGACGACGTGCAGTTCGTCGCGGTGAACTGGGAGGGTGGCGGCTACTCGCCCGGCCAGCGACAGAAGATCACCGCCGCGCACGTCGAGCGCAGTGGTCTGGGACTTCCGGTCGCTGTGGACGATGGAGCGATGGCTCATGCCCTGCGTGTGGGCGCCGTGCCGCACACCCTCGTCGTCGATGTGAAGGGGGTCGTTCGGCACGTCTACCCAGGCCGCGTGCGAGCCGCGACGATCGCAGACGACATCGCCGACCTAACGGGCGAGTGATCTGCGCACATCCCCTGGACAGCGCAATGTCTACCGGGCCTGTCGTTTGGCCCAGAGTCCGGGAGAGTTTCACGCATGTGTTCGGCGGCGGCGGGCAAGACATCCGAGGCCGAACAACAGCAACGCTGGCAGACCGCGGCTCGGTCCCTGGACCGTGCAGCCGCTGGAGCCCTCTGCGTCGGGTTGCTGCGGTTCGATCTCCTCGCTCGAGAACGCGAGGCCGGAGGCCTCCAGCTCAAACGCACCCGCCCCTTTTGCGACAACAGTGACCAGCTCGGCGCGCGCGTCCTCGGGGAGAGAACGCTCCTGATCGTCCCGAAGCTCGAGCCGGGAGACCCGCCGCTCCCCAGAGCCCGCGTTGAGGGTCGTGCAGTAGGCTGTGCCCTCTTCGGTCTGGACGCACAGGTTGGCCGATCGAGTCGCGTCCACGTGCAGGGCGAGCGAGTGCGTGCCGTCCAGCGAAACCGGGCGGGCGAAGTGCCGAGCGACGCCACCGAATCCTGTGTCGTCCACGATGGTGCCCTCGGCGTGGGCGCAGCCGGAGAAGGCGAGCAGGCCATCGATGGAGTGCGGCGAGCATTCGGTGCGCCGGAAGTCGACGGACGACGCGCCTCCCCACAGCGAGTCGTCGAAGGCCGCCCAGGCACCATCTGAGAGCCAGACTTGGTCCTGCACCTCTCCTCCTACGATGAGCTCGGCCGTTACGTCGAGCACTCGGCCCACGTCGATCTCGACCCAGCCTTCGTCCGTGGACAGCTCACGCACATCGACGCGCTGCGTGACCGCATCCTCCAGCATGGATACCGTGCGAAGCGTGACGCCTTCCTGCTGTCGGTGATAGCGACGCAGGTCCATGCGCAGGGTCCCCGCGAGAACCGCGGCCGAGGCGACGGCCGCAGCCGGGAGCGAGGTCTGTGGAACGCCCACGCGGATCGGTTCGCCGGCATCGACGGCTTCGTCTTCCCACAGCGCCTCGTGACCGGGCGGGAGCAGCGAGCCGTACGTCTGTGCTGCCCGCTCAAGCACCGCGCGGGCTAGCGTGAGTTCCTCGCCGGGAATGCTGGACCAGGTCTGCACGCGGACCACCTGCTGCCCGCTCTCGGGCTGGGGGTAGTCGGCGGTGAGCCAGTAGGCGAAAACGTCCGCTCCCTGTTCCCCGACGTGGACGCTGAAGACTGCGGTGTGGTCGAGCTCGCCGTCTCGCTCGGTGGTCGCCCGGAGCACGTCATGGCCCCCAACGTCGCTGATGAGCATGTTGCCGAGGGATGAGCCCTGGGCGCGGTCGCAGACGAGCTTGGAGTGCTCGTACACCTCGCCTGTCGTCTGGATGAGCAAGATGCCCCCGACCCGCCTGCCCGCATCGTCGAAGTAGTCCATCGCGAACGTCGAAGTGGCGTTGGTGATGTCGGGCAGATCGGTCGGGGTGACCTCGGCGGTCGTCTTCCCCAACGTGCCCGCTGCGGGTGCCAGCTGGAGGAGATCGGTGGCCGAGCGGAACCCCGCGGCGGGCGCGTCGGTCATCCGGCTCCGGCGGATCGCCCGGCGTGCCAGGGCGCTTGCCAATCGGCCGTTGGACTCCAGCCCGTTGCCGCCGCCCGAGCTCGCGGAGCCCCCGTATTGGTCGCCGTCGTTGACCCCGTCGTCGTCGGTGTCGGGGTCGGTAGGGTCGGTCCCAAACGCGCACGCCTCCTCGAAGTCTCCGGCCCCGTCTCCATCCGCGTCAGCCAGGGCGTCCACCGCCTGGATCTGGATGGTGGAGGAGGCGGAGGACTCCAGCCACGTGAAGGTATCGAGAAGGCCCTGATTGCCCTTGCCGCCGCCGTTCCAGTTCCCCCACGACCGGCTGTTGACGTTGGGCGTTGCGGCGCTGTCGTAGGGGCCCGGGAAGATTCCCTGCGAGCCTGAGTTCTCCAGACCGAGCTGTCCGTCGGGCATCGGTTGGGCGTTCGCTTGGACAGCCGCGTCGTTCCAGAACATGGGCAGCGGGCTGCGGCTGAGATCCGGGTGAACCTCGTACAACCGCAGGCCAGGGTAGCTGGTCTCGATGTCGGTGCCGGTGTAGTGAAACTCGCCGATGTTGACCCGCACCTGGCACTCGTAGTCTCCGGTCGTGACCTCAACACCTTGGTGGAGGCCGTCCCACGGAACCTCATTGAGTCCGATGTCGCTCGCGCCAACGAGGAGCAGGTCGTCGCCGCCCACCGGATCGAACGTCCCGTCTTCGTTGAGGTCGCACATCAGGTGATACGAACCCTGCGCCGTTGAGGTGAACTGGAAGAGGGCCGTCGATCCGCCGGGCACGACCTGATTGCACGGCTCGATCGGGTTGCCCTGCCAGTCGATCGACGTACCGCCTACGAGCCCCAGTCCGTTGACCAGCGGTGAGGAGGCAGAGTACGAGGCCATCGTCGGCGGATTGAGGTAGATCGCAAACTCGGGGGTGATCGCGTTGCCCGCTTGCGGCACACTGCGACCGCCGTTGGGGCCGTCCACGCCGATCCGGTTGGCGTTGATGTTGTAGACGAATCCGGCGAGGCCCTCGAGCTTGAGCTCGATGACCGACTGCTCGTCGAGACCGCCTCCGGGCACCACGGCGTAGAAGCTCGCGGACGTCGCCCTATCCTCGGAGAACGCACCCGCGTTGAATCCCCAGTCGTACGAATGCAGCCGCCCCATGGTGTCGGTCTGCGCAAGGACCGTGACGTCCCAGGCCGTGTTGACGCTCTGGTTGTCGTCCACGAACAGTCGGTACGCGCCGGTGCCGAAGCCGGCCAGCTCTCCGGTGCTCTGTCCCGAAGAGAGCACCGCCACCGCTGCGCCGTCGGGCGCGGTGACGCTCACGGTCCCCACGCCGGTCCACTGAATCTGCTCTGCACCGTCGTCGACGATGTCGACGTGCAAGACGGTGCCGTACCGGAGCGCTTGAGCGAGGCCAAGGTCGTCGCCCCCTTCGGCGAGGACATCGCCGGCGGATAACAGCGCCAAGAGCGGGAGGGCAGAAGGGATTCTGTAGAGCCAGCTGCGTCGCATTCGTCCAAGACTGTGCAAAGCATGAGCCAGGGGATTTGTGGAGGTCTCGGCGGCAGGGGTGCCTCAGTGTGAGACCGAGACCGCGCCTGGTTTCTCAGGCTGAGACCGATGGCACACTCGCTGCCCTCGATCTTCGGTGAAGGACGCCCGTGGGCCGCCGTTCCCGGATTGGCATTCCCTGTGCACACACCCCACATGACGCCGACGAACCGGCGAGGAGGCAAACATGTGTGGAATCATTGGATACGCCGGGAAACGAAACGGGACAGAGGAGGTCCTGCGCGGACTTTCCGGGCTGGAGTATCGGGGCTACGACTCCGCCGGGCTGGCGACGATTGGGGCACGAGGTCGCTTGTCTGTGACCCGCGCTCGTGGGGGCGTGGCGTGCTTGCGACGCAAGCTCGACCGCGCAGATTCGCACGTCAGATTCGCGATTGGGCACACGCGGTGGGCCACCCACGGCGTTCCCGAAGAGCGCAACGCGCATCCTCATGTCGATTGTCAGGGCCGATTCGCGGTCGTTCACAACGGCATCGTCGAGAATGCGGATGAGCTGCGGCGCCGGCTGGCGTCTTCGGGACACTCTCTTTCCTCTGAGACCGATACCGAGTGTATCGCGCATCTAATTGAAGAGGCGTACACCGGCGACCTCGTGGCCGCGGTGCTGGCGGCGACAGCTCAGCTGGTGGGCAACTACGCGCTGGCCGTTGTCGCGAAAGATGAGGACTGCATCGTCGCGACGCGCCGGGGCAGCCCGCTCATCATCGGCGTGGGAGAGGGCGAGTACATGCTCGCCTCCGACGTCCTGCCGATCCTCGGGCGCACCCGTGAGGTCATCTACCTCAAGAATGGCCATGTCGCGACGATTCGCGGCGAGACCCTGACCCTTCGCGATGAGACCGGCGCCCTCGTCACGCCCACGACCAAACGGGTCGACTGGTCGATCGAAGAAACAACCCGCGCGGGTTTCCAGACCTACATGCGAAAGGAGATCGACGAGCAGCCGGCTGCCATTGAGCGGTGTGTGCAGGGGCGCGTCGTCGCCGGGCCGCGGCCTCGCGTCGTGTTGCCCGAGCTCGATGACCTGCTGGCG
Organism: uncultured Nannocystaceae bacterium; assembly: GCA_964352485.1. Taxonomy (GTDB): domain Bacteria; phylum Myxococcota_A; class Polyangia; order Nannocystales; family Nannocystaceae; genus CAJXVA01. The sequence continues at coordinate 9,330 of CAYGTG010000011.1, forward strand.
ACGCATGCTTCGCCAAGACGAATCGTCTTCGCGGCCTGTGGAACCTCCTTTCACGCGAGTTTGGCGGCGAAGAGCGCTGTCGAGCAGTGGTGCGGGGTCCCGGTGGATGTCCAGGTTGCGTCCGAGCTTCGCTACGGTGGGACGCAGCTCGGTCCTCAGGACCTGCTCGTCGCGGTGAGTCAGTCGGGCGAGACCGCCGATACGCTGGCTTGCGTCGAGATGGCCCGCGCCTGTGGCGTCCGCGTCCTTGCCGTCTGCAACGTGGCCGGGAGTTCGATCTCCCGCGCCGCGGACGCAACGTTGCTGACCCGTGCGGGCCCCGAAGTGAGCGTCGCTTCGACGAAAGCCTTCATCACGCAGTGTGTCGCGCTGCGTTTGGTGGCCGCGTTTCTCGCTCAGCGGTCGAGCGAAGGCAGCAGCGACGCCGTCGATGCGGCGCTGACTGACTTGGGGAGACTCCCAGCGCTCGTTCGGGAAGTCATCAATGGGGAGCCGCAGATCGCCTCGGCGGCAACGTCCGTGACCGACTCGCGCTTGCATGTCTTTCTCGGCCGCGGGATCGGTCATGCCGTCGCACTCGAAGGTGCACTCAAGCTTGCGGAGCTGAGCTACCTGCCTGCAGTCGGCTACGCCGCCGGCGAGATCAAGCACGGACCCCTCGCCATGGTGGACGCGCAGGTCAACGTCGTGTGCGTGCTTCCGCGCGGGCCGCTGCGACGAAAGATGCTCTCTGCGATCTCAGAGGTCCGTGCACGCGGGGGTCGCGTCCTGGCCGTGGGTTCCCGTGGGGGTGAGGACTTGGAGGTGTTGGGCGAGAACCTCCTCGAGCTCCCCCAGGCCGGCCCGGGCAACGAAGAGATGCTGGCCGCGGTGGCGCTCCAGCTGTTCGCGCTTCACGTCGCGGATCAACTCGGACGTGACATTGACCGTCCTCGAAACTTGGCGAAGAGCGTCACGGTGGAGTAGTGAATATGGAAAAAATCAATAAATTCAACGGTTTCCGTATCCTTGTGACCGGCGCGGGTGGCCCCGCGGGCTACAGCGTCCTGGAGCGTTTGGCGGCGTGGTGCCCTGGACTGCTTCTGCATGCCGCGGACGCATCGCCGCTCGCCTCGGGGCTGTTCATGGTGCCTGCCGGTCGGCGTCACATCGTGCCCATGGGCTCCGACCCGCGGTTCGGCGAGGAGCTCGAGCGATTGTGCCGCACGCATTGCATCGACTTGGTCATCCCGACCGTCGACAGCGAGTTGCTGCCGATCTCGTCGGCGCGACATCGGTTCAAGTCTGGCGGGGCTCGAGTTGCCGTCTCCACGCCCGAAGGGTTGAGCGCCTGCGCCGACAAGGTCGAGCTCACCCGGGTTCTGGCATCGGTGATTCCCACCGCGCCAACGGTCGTGTGGACGGGTCAAGAACTCGCCCCGGAACTGTCGACGGGTCGGCTGGTGGCGAAGCCGCGCGAAGGCTCGGGTGCCCGTGGGGTCCGCATCATCGAGGACATGTCGCAGCTGGCATCGGTCCCGGTCGATGGCTCGTACCTCGTGATGAAGCACCTCCCCGGACCCGAGTACTCGGTGGACGTCTTTCGAACCGAGGATGGACGTGTCCTTGCGGCCGTGCCACGCGAGCGACTCCGTGTGGACTCCGGGGTGGCGATCGCGGCGCGCACGGTTCACGACGTGGAGCTGGAGGACTACGCCGCTCGTGCCGTCGAGTGCCTGAACCTCACCGGTACGATCAACGTCCAGTTTCGACGCGACGAGGCCGGGCTGCCCACGCTCCTGGAGATCAATCCCCGTTTCCCCGGGACCATGCCGCTGACGATCGCGGCTGGGGTCGACATGCCGCGCCTGACCGTGCTCGACGCGTTCGGGGCCAGCGCGGAGCTCGAGCCGACCGGGTTCAAAGAGGTCGCGATCGTTCGCCGTTGGCGCGAGCAGATCGTCGATGTTCACAGCCTGGTCCCATCCACGGACACCGCGCCGAACATCGCGGAAGAGGCGGCCGAGTAGAGCGTGGCCGCCTTCGTTTCAGTCGTCGCCACGCTTGCCGTGTTCGCGGGGGTTCTGCCGGTGCTCTCGGGCCTGTACCAATACTTGTTCGTCGTCGGGTCGGCCTTTCATACGCACCTCGAGGCCGCACACGACCACACGCCGCGGCTCGCGATCGTGATCCCCGCCTGGAACGAAGAGGCCGTCATCGCGACGTCCATCGACCGGTTGATGTCCCTCAACTACCCGCCAGATAGCCTGCGCATCTTTCTCGTCGACGATGCCTCGACGGATGCGACACCGGAGGTCGCGATCGAAAAGACCAAGGAATACCCAGGGCAGGTTGTGCACGTGCGCAGGGTCGCAGGGGGCGAAGGCAAGGCCGTGACGCTCAACTACGGCCTCGACATCATCTGGAAGAGCGACTGGGCCGAGGCCGTGCTCATCATGGACGCCGACGTCATCTACACCGAAGACTCTCTGCGGAAGATGGCCCGACATCTCGCCGACCCTTCGGTGGGTGCGGTGACGGCCAACATCAAGGAGGGCAGCCGCGACCCCAACTACGTCCAACGCTTCATCACCTTCGAGTACGTGACCGCGACGGGCTGCTCGCGACGCGCTCAGAACGCGTTCGGCTTTCTCGCCTGTCTCTCGGGCGGCGCTCAGCTGCACACGCGGGAGAACCTGATGGCGATCGGCGGCGAGATTTTTCACGAGACGCTGGCCGAGGACACCTTCACCACGTTTCGAACGCAGCTGTGCGGGCGCGTCGCGATGTTCGAGCCCAACGCGGTGGTCTACGCCGAGGAACCCGACGGGCTGGTGGGGCTGTGGAAGCAGCGCGTGCGATGGGGGCGCGGCAATGTCCAGGTC
>CAYGTG010000011.1:12203-15535 GCA_964352485.1 uncultured Nannocystaceae bacterium
GCCGGTACCGTCAACGGGGAGCGGGCGCTCGAGGTCGAGGTCACCCGCGAGTTCCGGAACATCTGGGGGCGAAGCGGCAACGGGGGCGTCTTGGGGTCGTGGACGATGGCGTTCCTCTGGTTCTCGTTGTTTCTCATGCCCCTGTTTCAGATCGGCGCCTCGCTAGGGCTGATCACGCTGTACTTCATCGATCCTCAGTGGTCGTGGACTCTGTTTCGCGGCCTGTGGGTCGTGGCGGGACTCGTCTACGTCTTCGTGACGCTCGCGTCGTTCGTCGTGGACTGGGAGTCGTGCCGCAAGTCATGGGCCGAGGGCTTCTTGTTCCCCGGACTGGTCTCGCTGGGCGTCATTACCCATGCCCTCTTTCCCTTCGTGACGCAGCCGCTGGTCGAGCTCGTGGCGCCGCCGCCGGGACACTGGCTCGGCCATGCGGCGGTGCTGTTCCTCTACGCCTGGCTCTCGGTCTCGATGGTCGTCGCGTGGATCGCCAAGCGGCTGGAGGGGACGCGCTGGGCCGCGCTCGCGCCAGCATTCCTCTACCTGGGCGGCTACGGGGCGTTCCTATGCGCGGTGACGTTCGCGTCCTACGTGGCCGAGCTGCGTGGGGCGGACATGAAGTGGGACAAGACCGTCAAGACGGGGAAGGTCGGCTGATGTCACTGCGTCAGCTCGAGCGTAAACGTCAGGCCCTGGCCCGATCCCGGGTGTGTGTAGAACTTGAACTCGATCCGGTCCGGCCACAGCTTCCACGAGTCCAGGGGAAAGCTCGGCGAACTCAGCCCGTGATAGTGCGTCAGCCGCAGGTAGAACGCGGCTGTTCCATCCGGGTAGTCGATGGCCTCGAGCTCCAGTTGAACGGCCATCGTCCGCGTGAGCGTCCAGCGAAGCCGCTCGTAGACCTTCTTCTCGCCCCGGGCTTTGTCGTCGCGCTCGAGGGTGGCCTGAAAGCCGGCCTGGACCAGGCCGCTGACGGCGTTCGCCATGTCTTCGGTCGTCCTGGCCACGTCATCACCCCGGTAGCAAGAACAACAGAATCGCTTCGCGAGCGAGGACCAGCGCCACGATGACCTCGATCACGACCAAAACCCGAAGAATGAGCGCGCGCTCGCGGTGCGAGTCGATCGAGACGGTGAGCCGGAAGTCGACGTCCGACTGCGTGCCGGCCTCGATCTCTCCGCGAGGCTCGAGCTCGTCGGCGAGGGACACGGGCTCGGCCGGGTCAGCCACCGAATGTCTCCCAGTGAAAACCCCACAACACCGAGATGAACAGGGCAGTGTCGACACAGGCGAGGAGCACGGCGGTGCGCTTGAGCCAGCGGACCTCACGCTTGAGCGCCCTGAGCCGCTGGCGGTGTCCCTGGATGCGGTCGACCTGAAGCGGGCCCTGAAGCGGGGTAGAGGTCTCTCGGGCGTCCGCACTCATCTTGGGACGGGTTTCCTTCGCCGTGCGCTCAACCGTAGCATAGGCGCCTTGGCGTGGGCAGGGGCGCTCGCTCCGATCGTCGCGCCCAACGTCGCACTCGCCGAAGCGCAGGCTGTCCACCACGAGGACATCGTCCTGACAGGCCGGCAGGTGGTGCACCGGGTCCCCATCGACGTCGGGACCTCCGAGGATCCTGCGTCGGTCGAGCTGCGCCTGCGGACCTCGGCGCAGGTCGACGCGGCCCGCAGCGTGGTGCGGCTGTCCGTCGATGGGACGCCCCGGTCCTCGGTTCCGCTGGCCGATGCTGTGGGCGCGGCGGGCTGGCGGGTCGAGCTGGGTGACCTGGATCCGGGGCTTCACACGGTGGATTTCGAGGCCAGCCTCGTGCCGGTTCGGCGTGACTGTGCGCGGGACGAACTGAGCCTGTGGCTTGTCCTGGGCCGCGAGTCCCAAATCGATCATGCTTCCGGCGGAGCGACCATGCTCCCGATTCGGGAACTTCCGGCGAGATGGCGGGGCATGGAGCCCGAGGCGGTGACGGTTCTCAGCGCCAGTGAGGGCGCTGGCGCAGCGAAAGCGGCAGTCCTTGCGGATCACGTGCTTCGCAGCTGGGGGCTTGAGGTCCAGCACCACCGCGGGCGGTCCGAGAGCCCTTTGGGACCCCGTGTCGAACTCTTGACCCGCAGGTCGGCGCCGGCGTCGTGGGTCGAGCTCGACGCGAGGCTCGACGAGGCTCCCCGTGCCACAGGCGTGGTCGAAGCGACATCGGAGGTGTTGAGGATCCTCGCTCGCTCCGACGAGGACCTACCCCAGGTGCTGCGCACCCTTGGGTCCCCGCAGTTTCGACAGCTCTGCGGGGCCGCGGCGTGCCTCGTCGCGGACACCCTTGGCCAAGCCTCGCATGTCGGCCCTCGTCCAAACTCGGTCGCACCCGACGTCGTCGCGACCATGGCCACCGCCGGCTTTCCGGATGGATGGGAGGCCAGCGGCGAGGGCCGACACGTGCTCGCGTTCGACTGGTCGCCGCGCCCGGGTACGGTCATCGAGCGCTGGCCCGTGCTGCACCTCCCGCTTCGGTGGAGCGGAGACCAGGAAGGCGCCATGCTCTCGGTCCGGATCGCGGGTCGAAAGGTCGCAAGCTTTGACCTGGACGGCTTCGACGCCAATGAGACGACCGACCTGGCGATACGGATCCCCAAGGCGTGGTGGTCGAGGTCCGCGTGGCCCATCGAGGTCGAGGTGACGCTCGGCGGAGACGACGATCGCTGCACGGACCGAGCTCGAGATCTGCCCTGGCTGGTCGTCGAGCCCGAGGCTCGGCTCGTCGTGCCCCACGCCTCGCCCGCACCGACCGGCATCGCTGGCTGGTACGCGAGCCGGCTCAAGGACGGCGTCACCGTGCCTGTTGCGTGGACCCCTTCTGCCGCCCCAGCCCAGACCCAACAAGTCGCCGCGCTGCTCTACCCGCTCTCGGCCGCAGGAGGGGGTCCGGGCTTCTCGTTCGAGGTCGCCGGAAGCGACGTGCCCACCGTGCATGTCTTGAGGCAGCCCTCCGGAGGCTCAGGCATCACAGCGGACGAGCAGGACTCGGCCGTCCACTGGCTCGACGAGTCGGGGATCTTGGGCATGCCGCTGCTTGACGCGAATCGCGTCGCCTACCTCGGCGTCGTCGACCGCGACCTGGACTTCGTCCCCGCAGGGGTCGCGGACGAAGTGCCGGTGCCTCCGCTCGGGGGCATGATCGGTCGCAAAGCCTTGCTTACGCGCGACGGACGGTGGGAGCCGTTCGACCTCCCACAGCAGCCCGAGCCGCGTACCTTTGCATCGGCGGAGGCCTTGTCGAGTGTCGAGACGGCTCGACGCCCAGCGCCCGCGAGTCGCGAGGCGCGGTCGCACCGAATCCTCGACC
>CAYGTG010000011.1:15545-25020 GCA_964352485.1 uncultured Nannocystaceae bacterium
ACCTGGTGTGGCTGGTGTGCTCGGCCATCATCGTGGGACTCGTCGTCCTCACGCTGCGTCGCCGCGCGGCGGCGTGACTCAGCTGGGCGGGACGAAAGCGACTTCGACGTGTACGCGAGTCGGGGGACGTGGCTGACTGTCTCGACGCCAGACGTTGACCCGCAGGATGTGGTCCTGAGCCTCGCAGGCGCACAACGGAGCCTTGGAGACCACGGAGCCCTGGCGACTATGGGACTCGAGCTGCACGTGGGTGGGGGCAAGGTCGATGGAGTGCCGCGTGGGGAGGGTGGACGCATCGAGCCTCTCGCTGCGCACCCTGCGGTCTGCGAACGTGTGGAACGTATCCGGCCCCTGCGCGACACCCCACCGCGTCAGCTCGATGTCCACCTCACACCGGCCGTCACGATACAAAAACAAGCCGACAACGTCGTCGGGGTGCAGGCCCTCCCCCTGGGGGGTGACCTTGAACTCAACCCGCACTGGACTCGAGATTGGCGTCCACAACTCCACGCCCCACGGGCCATCTGTGTCCGTGCGGCTCGAAAGCTCCAGGTGGCGTTCCTGTCGTAAGATCGCCCGACGACCAACGGCCCACCGATTGAGCCCAGGGTCAGCGGGAAAGGGGTCGTCTCGGACCCGCCACTGCCGCCCCGCGTAGCCGAGCCAGCGCCCGGGGACCTCGGAAATGCCCGGTAGCGTGACGCACCCGGTCGCCGCCGCCGCGCTCAGGAGCCAAGCTCGCCGAGTCTGTTTCACCACCGCAGCCGCAGCCCGATCCCTGCGGCGTGGCGGGTGAAGGCGCCCGTGGACACCTCGTAGCGGGCGAAGATGCCGACTCGGGCGGTGGCCAAGACATCGAGCTGACCGAGACCTATCTGTCCGTGGTGGACGCCATCGAACTGCCAACCTCCGCCCCCGGTGACGGCTACCCGACGAACCAAGTCCACGCTCAGTTTTCCGACGGCGGCTTGGCTTGAGAGCTCGCGGGTCGGGTCTTGGTAGACGTACAGATGCGCGGAGGGCCGGAACCGTCGGCCGAGCTGTCCCTCCACGCTGACGCGCCCGAGGATGTCCAGATGTCCGTCGGACCAGACCCCAGGTCGAGCAGCCGCCGAGAGGGTGAGGTGCTCGTTGGCCACCACCGCGAGCCCCAGCGAGGCGCCATGGTGATGGTCTTCGTTCGTGACCAATGCTTGGTACTGCGGTGTGATGTAGACCCGGCGCCGGATGTTGAAGACCACGCCAGCACGCGCGACGTGTTGTTGCGAGAATTGGTCGGCGGAGATCGGGTCGTCGAAACGCATCACCGACGACGCGTAGCTCCCGATGAGCGTGGCGTACGATCGCAGCTCGAACGTCGCGTCGAGCTCGGCGATCCCCGCGTGATGCGTTTCCGCGACGTTGGCGTAGCCCCCGAAGATGTTGACCTGCGTTCGGGGGGTCGTGTCGAGCTTGCGCAGCCCACGTTGGGCTTCCGTGTTGGCTTCGTCGCGGGCCAAGACGGCCACGTAGGCGGCTCGGGCGGCTTTGGGGCGCACTGCGGCGGCTTCGACGGCGGCGAGGCCGAGCCATGCTTGGAGGTCGGATTCGTCCTCCTCGACCAGGAGCTCGAAGGCGGTCCTCGCCTCACCCAGCCGACCCCGCCACGCGAGCATCCGAGCGCGGCCGGTCCGCGCAGTTCGGTCCAGGGGCGCATCCCGGAGGACGGTCTCGTACTGCGTTTGCGCGTCGAGGAGCGCGCCATCGAAGCTCAGCGTGACCGCGAGCTCGAGTCGAAGCTCCCGCTCCAGGTCGGACGGGGACTCCAGCGCCTCGCGCAAGACCGTGATCGCGGCCTTGAGGTCGTTTTGGTCGCGCTTCGCGAGCGCCAGGTAGAGCAACACGCGCGGGTGGGAGGAGCCCTGCGCAACCGCGGCGGCCAGGTCGTCATGGGCCGATGCGCCGTCGCGATGATAGGCGAGGATCGCTGCGTCGTCGCGGGCTGAGGGATCGGGTGGCTCCGCAGCAGAGCTTAGCGAGCACCAAGCCGAGAGCCACGCGAACACGGCCAGACCGGCGGCGCGCGAGGGTCGAGCTGCCCGCTCTAGGCGACGTCGAGGCATTGAATGAACTCGTAGCGGCCGACGGCGCGCGCATCGTGGGCGTCGGTGCTTGCAACGATGTGGACGCCGGCTCGGGCGAAGGCGGCCAAGGTGGTTGTGGATGGGCAGCGCCAGCGTTCGCTCGCCTCGACCTGGCCACCATGCTCGGCGAGCAGCTGCGCAAAGTGCGCCAAGCGTTGCTCGGGGATCTCCGTCTCGCAGATTCCGACCTTGGCCAGGAAACTCAGCGGGTGCGCGAGCTGTAGCGAACGCCGTCTTACGGCGCAGGACTCGTAGGCCACCAACAGGCTCTCCCAGACCTCGGACCGCTCGATGGCACCCTCTTGGAGTCCCTCGCGGACCTGCCGAGGACCGAGCAGCTCGTCGCCGAACGGAAGCCGATGGTCGGCCACCAGCACGCGGTCGATTCCCGGAGCTTTGCTGGGCATGTCGAGCGTGCCGGCAGTGTCCAGCAGCTTGGCCTCGACGCCGATCACCACCTCGAGCCCCGCCCATCGACGCGCACGCCGCAGGTGCTCGACGTACTCGGGGAGCCACGAGGTGCTCTTGCGGACGTGGTCCGCGAAGCCGATCCGGCGCAGGCCTCGGCGCTTGGCGACGTCGATGACCTCCTCGACTGTATTTCGGCCGTCGGAGTACGTCGTATGGACGTGCATGTCCTCGTCGAGTCTCATTTGATCTCCGCCTGCTCGCGTACAACCTCGAAGGGCTCGACATGACTCGCGCGCGCAAACCGACTCCAGTACACCGCAGTGGCCTCGATGAGTTCGGGGGCCAGGTAGGCTTTGGTACTCGACTGCGAGTCGTACAACTTGAGGAGCTCGAGCTTTGTGCTCATTTGCTCGGCGATCGGCACGAATCGGGTCGGACTGAAGCTGGTCGTGGTGGAGGGGCTCTGATAGCAGAACACGTTCGGCACATTGCGTGTCGCCACCATCGCGGCCCGGTGCACGTTTCGGTGGTCTTGGTGCCGGTCGGACTCGGTGTGCACGTAGACGGCCGATGGGTCGAGACGGCGGATCACCGACTCGATCGCATCGATGGTCGTCGGGCCTTCCGAGATACGCGTATCGGCGAGCCTCTCGAGCACCAACTCGGCGCCGAGGTGACTTGCGGATGCAACCGACTCGCGGCTGCGAACCGATGAATCTCCGGCCTGCTCCCCGGCGGTGAGGGTGAGGATGACGACCCGATCCCCGCGCTCCGCATGCGAGGCAAGGGTGCCGCCGCAGCCGATCTCGACGTCATCGGGGTGTGCACCGATTGCGAGTATCGTCGCCCTGGGCCGCGCCGGCGAGACCTGCGGGGAGGCGAACGACCCCGGCAGCATCCCCGCGTGGGGCCAGTGTGGTCGCGTCTGCGGCGCCCTGGGGATTCGCGAGAGAAGCGACGCAACGGTTCGGCCTGCCCACTCCACGGCGGGGAGCCAGCGCGGCTGGGTTCGCCCGGGTGCCAGCAACGCCGGCTGGACTACAGGCAAGAGGGCACTGGTTTGGCTCGCGGTCACCATTGACGGGGAGAAGAGCAACACCCGTGCCAGCGCGTGGTTTCGCGGCCGATCGACGTTTCGTCTCGCGTGGTTGTCTCGAACCGAGATGTCGCGAGCGCTCGATTGGATCGATTCGGTGCAGCGAAGCGGAGTCCGACGGGTTGAGACGAGGTGATGCCCCAATGTGAGAGCCGCGACACAACCTTTCTGCAGCGCGCGTGGACGCTTCCATGGGCAACACGCCGACACTCTTGGATTTGGGCACGCTCTGTGACCCCGGCGCGGTGCTTGCTCACTAGAGCGTCGTGAACGATCTCAAAGCGCCCAGACATGCCTCCGCAATGATCCGCCCGAAAGGGCCATCCGCAGCCGGCGGCGAGTATCAATGGCATCGCAATTCCCCCGCAAAGAGCGGGGGACGACGGCGAGTACTCGTGACGGGCTCCTCGACCCGGGCGACGGCGGCCGTCTTGATCGCGCTTTCCGAAGCTGGCTACGACGCCGTCGTGGGGCTCTCGGTTGCCGAGGCCGCCAAGTCCCAAGGCGGGCGGACGAGTCGCTGTTTTCTGCTCCCCCCGACGGACTCGCCTCGCTACGTCGACGCTGTGCTCGCCACGGCGCGGCGGGCTGGAGTTCAGATAGTCGTCCCGACGCAGCGCGACGCGGTGTGGACCTTTTCGCACGCTCGACGCGCATTCGCTGTACGTGGCTTGGTCGTCGTGGCTCCCGATTCCGAGGTGTTGGGCCTGTGCCGGGATCGAGTCAGACTTCTGAGGACGCTCGAGGCGGCCGTACCTGTCCCCGAGGTTGGCGCGAAGTTCGAAGGGTTCGATGCGTTGTTGGTCCGCAAGCGCGATAGCCACGAGCAGGGGAGTTGCCGCGTCGTGCGAGACATGTCCGAGGGGGTCGCGGATGACGAGCAGGTTCTCGAGTATTTGCCCGGGGGCGAGATCTGGGTGGATGCGGTTCGAAGCCGCGATGGGGTCGTAAAGACGGCTGCGAGCAACGTCGTTCGACGCCGTGGCCGAGCCCGTTTGGAGGGGCCTGCGCGGGAGGACGCCATCGTCCGCCGGTTGGCACAACGCGCCGTTGAGGCGGTCGGGCTGGTGGGTTTCGCAACGGTTCGCTTTCACCGTGACTTCGTCGGGCTGCCTCGCGTAGTCGACGTCCTGCCCGGCTTCGCCTCCTCGGCGCTCAACGACACAGGAACGCCGCCGAGTTTGATCTCGGCGGCGATCGAGTGTCGAGATGAGACCTTGAGCGGTCAGGCATCGCCAAACGAGGGCGCCTGCAACATGGCGTCGAGTCGGTCGACGACGGTCTCTGAAGTGAGCGGCTTGTTCACGAAGCTGGCGACCCGAACGCAATGAGCACCAAGCGCCTGTTCGCGACTCATCCTGGCACTCATCAGGCACAACGGCAGAGCGGGGGCGACGACTTGGATCACGCGAATCAGGTCGAGCCCGTTCTCATCGAAGAGCTCCACATCGCAGAACACAGCGTCGATGCTCTCGGTCGCCACGAGCCGGATGGCGGTGGGTCCATCGTGCGCCACGTGGACCTGGGCGCGCCGGTTCCGGCGAAGCCATCGGGAGACGAGCTCTGTGATGGCGGGGTCATCGTCGACGAGAAGGACCGCCGGTCGGCGCGGCGAAGGCAGAGTGGGCAAGGACGGAGCGTGCACGAGAGCGGAAGAAGCAAGGAGCGTGCCGACGACTGGACCGGGTCGTTTTGCCGTGACTTTGGCCGCGGCACAGCTCGAGGACTGCGCCACCGTGAGACGGCATCAGCGGATGCCGTACTTCTTCAATCGGCGATACAGGGTTGCGCGGCCAATGCCCAGCCGACGTGTGACCTCCGAGAGGTTCCCGCCGGTTGCCCGCAGCGCCTCTTCGATCGCCGCTCGCTCGATGTCTGCGAGCGAACCTCCCCGGGCCACGACGGCGGCGGTCTCCCCTGTGTCGGCGACCGCTACGGCTTTGGAGACCTCGGCGCTGGCGTGGACGCGTGGAGGCAGGTCGGCCAGATCGAGTGTGTCTCCCTCGCACACGACCATGGCGCGCTGAAGCACGTTGCGAAGCTCGCGGACGTTTCCGGGCCAGGCATACGCCCGAAGAACTGCCTGCAGCGCCGGGCTCAGGCGTGGCACCGTCCGTCCCGTTTCGGCGGCCAACGTTTGGATGAACTGGGCTGCGAGGAAATCGACGTCGCCCACCCGGTCGCGAAGAGGTGGAACGCTGAGCTCGAGCACCGCCAATCGGAAGAAGAGGTCCTGGCGGAACTCCCCGTCTTCGACCATCTTGGCCAGGTTGCGGTGCGTCGCGGCGACCAGCCGGAAGTCGGTCGAGAGGGTCTTGGTACCGCCGACGCGTTCGAAGCGACGCTCCTGCAGCACGCGGAGCAGCTTGGCCTGGAGCTCAGGGGAGAGCTCAGCAACCTCGTCCAGAAACAGCGTGCCGCCGTCCGCTTGTTCGAAACGACCCGGTCGCATGCGGTCGGCACCGGTAAAGGCTCCTTTTTCGTGCCCGAACAGCTCGGCGTCTTGGAGGGACTGCGGGATCGCGGCGCAGTTGACCGCGATCAGGGGGCCAGAGCTTCGTGCGCTGTGGTCATGGATCGCCTGCGCGACGAGCTCCTTGCCTGTGCCGCTCTCGCCTTGGATCAGCACCGTGATGTCGCTCGCCGCGACGCGGTCGAGCTGGCGGAACAGCCCACGCATCGCGTTCGACCCGCCGAGAATGTCGCCGAACCCATCCTGCTCGGCATCTCGCTGGAGCTGCTGAACCTGCGTCTGAAGCCGATGCGAATCGACAGCGTTGCGTACCGACGCGGAGACCTTCGTTCGATCCAGAGGCTTCGCCAGGTAGTCGTAAGCGCCATCTTGCATCGTTGAAACGACAGTCGAGGGGTCTCGCTCGGCCGTCATCACGATGACAGGCACGGTGCGGTGGTGGCGCCGGATGACGCGGAGCGCGTCGTTGCCACTCATCCCCGGCAGACCGAGGTCGAGACACACCGCGTCAGGAAGTGAGCGCTTAAAGGCCTGGAGCAGCGATTCCGCCGAGGGGTGGATCTCCGGCTGGAACCCCGCAGCGTCCAGCCACCGAGCGATGAGTTGCGCGGCTGCGGGGTCGTCGTCGACAACGAACACCAGTGCGTCGTCGCTGCGGTCAGCCTCTGAAGAAGGGGAGCCCATGGAGACTGCGGTAGCGTATCGCGACACGGTACGCATGGTTCAGCATGAACCGTGCCACTGCAGTCTCTTGTCCGCTCGGTCTCAGTTTGAGCCAATTGGGGGCCACGCACGGTGCAAATTGATTCAACGCGGGACATGCCGGACAGTTGCGTACCCCGTACAGGCATGAGCGCCTTGTATCCAAGTTGGCCCGGGGCTTGCTTCCCCATAGACCGTGAGGCGCGAAACCGAATCCCCTGCTCTCCAAGCTTCGCGGCTTGGGAAGGAAGCGAAAGAGCCGATGGAGAACGACGTGTCCCCTCGTGACTTCGACTTGAGTGCGCTCGATCCGGACGCTCGAGAGCTGTTGCCGCTGTTCATCTCGACCCGGCGTGCCGATCTCGCGGAGCTGCAGATCGCACTCGAGCAGGGGGCTCTCGAGGTCGCCGCGCGGGTTGGGCACCGAATCAAGGGGACCGCGCAGTCGTACGGCCTGGCCGAACTCGGCGAGCTGGCGAACGACATGGAGCACGCCGCGAACCGCCGCGACGGTGCCGAGGTCGAGCGATGCGCGGCTGGAGTCGGGCAGTGGGTCGCGTGGTTGGAAGCACTCGTGGGGGCGGCGAACTCATGATGGGCCTCGTGTTCACGGAGCTTTTGGAGTCCGCGGAGCGTCGCTACGGGCTCGAGGCTGTCGACGTCGCCCTTGCAGGCGCCGAGACATCGACCGGCGGGAGCTACACCGCCGTCGCTCGCTACGACCATCGAGAACTCCTGCGAATCATCGTAGGGCTCTCGAAGGAGACCGGACAGGACCTGGGGACGGTCGTGCAGCACTTCGCCACGGACCTGCTGGACGCGCTGTTGCAGCGCCCCGAGGCCTCGATCGCCGGCGTCACGGGGACGTTCGAGTTGCTCGAGCTTCTCGAACCAACGATTCACGCGACGGTGCGCTCGCTGCATCCGGCGGCCGCCCCCCCGCGTTTCGACTGTCATCGGGAGCCGGACGGTTCTTTGCGTGTGGTGTACCGTTCCCACCGCTGCCTCGCAGACTTCGCGGCGGCGATGATCCGGGCGTCGGTGACACGGTTCGGCGAACGGATCACCATCGCGCAGCGGGTTCTCGAGGCGGAAGACGGGGAGCGGCATGAGTTCCGACTCTCGAGGCAGGAGGGGTCGTGAGGTCGTGAGCTCGGCCGAGGAGGTCCTGCGCCGCGCCCTGGAGCGCGAACGGCGAGCGCGCAAGGATGCGGAGCGTCTGCTCGAGGAGAAGGGCAGGGAGCTCTTCGTCGCCAGTGAACAGCTCCGTGACCTCAACCGAGGCCTTGAGCGCGTCGTCGAGCAGCGCACCGAAGAGATTCGAGGCGCCAACAACCGGCTGCGCACGTTGATTCAGCGGCTTCCGCTTGGGGTCCTGGTCGAAGACGCCAATCGACGGGTGTTGCTGGCCAACGGCCTGTTGTGCGAGATGTTCTCTATCCCCGCACCACCGGATGCGCTCGTTGGTGCTGACTGTCAGGAAGCGGGCCGCCAGTCGGCGATGTTGTTCGAGGATCCAGACGCGTTCTTGCGGGCGGTTGACGAGCGGATCACGCAGCGCGAGCCGGTCATGGGCGAGCGGCTGTGCACGCGGGACGGGCGAGAACTCGAACGGGACTACATTCCAGTGGTGTCTCAGGGGCACTCGCAAGGGCATATGTGGCTGTACCGCGACGTCACGACTCGGGAGCAGGCCGGGCGTGAGCTCGAGGAAGCTCGGCGCGTGGCTGAGTCGGCCAACGAGCAGAAAACCAGGTTCCTCGCGATGATGAGCCATGAACTCCGCACCCCGCTGAGCGTGGTCGTCGGAGCCGCAGAGCTGATGGACACGACGCGACTCGACGACAACCAGGCGCGGTTGCTGCGTCGGTTACGGCGCAACGCGTCGAGCATGCTCCATCAGATCACCGACCTCTTGGATGTGTCCAAGCTCGAAGCGGGAGAGATTCGCATCGAGGCCTCGGAGTTCGACCCCGTGGTCCTCGTTGAGGACGTCGTCGAGACGTTTGCATCTCGGGCTCACGAGGCGGGACTTGAGATGATCACCGACGTCGATTTGAGTTTGCCGGCCACGCTGCGCGGTGACCCTCATCGAGTCCGGCAGATCCTCACGAACTTGGTGACCAATGCGATCAAGTTCACGACGCAGGGGCACGTCATCGTTCGAGCACGCAGCCTTGAGAGTGCGGATGGGACCGCGAGCGTCGAGTACGAGGTTCGGGATTCCGGGCGCGGCATTTCTCCTTCCGATCAGCTGCGCGTCTTCGAGAGGTTCTATCGGGTCGCTCGGGAGGACGCGCCTCCGGTTGCAGGGACGGGGTTGGGACTGGCCATCTGTTATGAACTCGCGCGCATGATGGACGGTGAACTGTCCGTTTCTAGTGAGGTCGGTCGGGGCTCTTGCTTCACGCTGACGTGCCCGCACACGGTCGTTGTCGGAAAACGGTCGGGGCTGCAGAGGCGCTCCCACGAGGCGCTTGCGGGGCGTTCTGTCGCACTGTTGGGGTGCAGCCCGGCTGCAGCCGAGCCGGTACGAGGACTCCTCGAAGGGCTCGGGGCCGCTGTCCATTCTCATTCGGCGGCGCAGCTGGACCCGGCGTGGTTTGAGGAACTCGTACCGGTGGACGCCGTCGTGTACGACGCCGATCGGATCGGTCTCTCGGAGTCTGG